>CBKWFZ010000502.1:0-3836 GCA_966673785.1 uncultured bacterium | reverse complement strand
AGCATAACGCTACTCGCCCTTTTTGGTTTTACTGTGTTCTCGAACGCACAGTACTTCCAGTTTTCGCAATATAATTTCACGCCCCAGCGAATCAATCCGGCTCAGGCTGGATCAACAGACTATGCGTCATTATCCTTTCTGTATCGAAATCAATCAACCGGAGGCGGATTCAATCTCAACAGCAATATCATTAACGCATCATATCCACTATTTAACCGACGTCAGCAACGTTGGTCCGGAGTCGGCATTTCCCTTATGGATGATCGCGCCGGCCAGTCGGGAATTTTCGTAACACAGGAAGTTTCCGCGTCATGGGCTGTCCACGTGCCGCTCGCAAAATGGCAGACGCTGTCTTTAGGTATTAATGTTTTACACAGCAACCGAAGACTAGATCTTGCGGGTCTATATACGGGCTCGCAGTACATTGAAGACCGCGGATTCGACGGCGGCATCGGGAGTGGCGAACCCCTCGCGGGCCTGCGTAACCGATATAATACGTTCAGCAGCGGATTGTACTGGCAACAACTTGACAAGTCAGGAAACAAGCTGGCTTCGTTCGGCTTTTCTTTTTTTGATATCAATCGCCCCGACGAATCATTTCTCGAACAGGAGTCGGCGCGTGCTTCGACCTATGTGATTACCGGTTCTTTCGTTGCGTACAATGAGCAAAGGCTCTCCGTTTTGCCGGAAATTTTGTTTACCAGAAATGCCGGGCGAAATGTACTTAACGGCGGATTAGTGACCCGTTATGTTCTCAACGAATACCGGAACAGGCCATCTGACAATCTGGACATAATTACAAAATATGTTGTTGGTAGATCAGGCATCATAGGGCTACAGTTCCATCGCGAGAATTTTTCATTTGGCGTGTCGTACGACATCCCGTTCTCCAAACGTGTGGCGAATGCGGGCGCATTTGAACTAGGCCTGGAGTTGCGGCGACTGGTTGACCCAAAAACCCGTGTGCGAAAGCGCAACCAGAAGGAACGCACGAAAGCCGCCGCGCGCAAACAGACTGCTCCGCGAACGAATGGTGTTGCGGTGAAGAAGCTGCAACCGCAGCCGCAGGATACAACCACGAATAAAGATACCACACCGCAAACCGGGAACGCAATGAGCGAACGCCTTCGTCACAAACAGGATTCCGTTCAGGCCCTTGCCACCCATGGAGAGCTGAAGCATGAGCCGTTTGTACTGGAAGAAACAACATTGCGGTTTGGATTTGACTTCGGACAGGCGGAACTGGATAAGAGCTCGCACGATTACCTGGACGAACTTGCCCGGGCTTTGAATGATAATCCGGCGCTGGAGGTTGAACTCACGGGGCACACGGACAATATCGGTTCTCAGAAATTCAATATGCGGCTTTCCTTTGAGCGCGCGAATACCCTTAGGGAAGAACTCATAAGGCGCGGCGTTGATGCGTCGAGGATCTCGGTATCCGGAAAGGGGATGAGCGAACCGCTCAATCAAAACAATACGGAACAGGAGCGTGCGGAAAACCGCCGTGTGGAAATGAAGATACTATATGCCAACTAGGAGCTACGCGTTCCTTGAAGTTTCCGGTATGCTTCAAGTTCCTCGGGTGTATTGATGTTGAGGTGTATTGGAAAGGGAGGGGAGAGCAGTTTCACCGGGTGCGTTTGCAAGAATTTGCGCGGGCTTATTCCACCGGCTGCGAAGAACGTCTTTAGGGAGGTATATGCGTGACTTTCCCAAATGCAAAACAGCGGTTCAGGGTCTTGGCCATCTGAATCGTAGAAGCAAGTTGCCATCATGTCGCTATCGCGTTTGTCTAACAGGTACGTGATCGACTTCATGTCAATCAACGGCATGTCCACTGGCACCGTCAGCCACGCGGCATCCGGATCCTTCTCGAAGGCGGTAAGAATACCGTTCAAGGGCGTGTCGATCTCAAAGCGGTCGGGAAGCGGATTTAGTGAGGAGGATATGTCGTCACCTGTTTTGCAGGAAACGTATGTCATGTGGCATACATCTTTCAGCAGGTTAAAAAGATGTTCCTGTTGAGGCAGTTGGTGAAAGCGGATCAGACCTTTGTTCATCCCCATGCGGGTACTCCTTCCTCCGCTTAAGATCAGTCCGTTAATGCTGGATGCACCCATGAGTATTCATTTCAGTCGTGAAGATCGCCTCCGCAGTGCGGGCACTTTTTACCTTCAGCGGGTTCTTTATCGTGGTGAAGCAACTCAAAAAATCCCGATGAAAGAATACCTGCCGGTAGGGCAAGCAGGCCAACGCCGGCGATCGCGAACAGCCCTCCGAGAAATTTACCCAGCGTTGTGATCGGGACGATGTCGCCATAGCCAACCGTTGTAAGCGTGGCAACTCCCCACCACATCGTGGCCGGTATACTGGAGAACGCTGCAGGCTGCGCATCGTGCTCGGCATAAAACATGAAGAAGGAGATGATTACCAGGATAAAAAGGATAAAGAGAAATGACAGGATCAGTTGCTCGCGCCGTTCATTGAGGACCCGTTTGAAAATATCGAGGGCATGCAGATATCTGGCTATCTTAAACAGCCGGAAAAGCGCCATCAGGCGGAAGATCCGGAGAAAGCGTAAATAACCGAAGAACGTAAGATAGAAAGGAAGGAACGCGAACAGGTCCACCAGTGCAAGCGGTGTGCGAGCGTAACGGAGCCGTCCTTTGATTGGATGGGAGTACTTCGGGTTTTCTACAATACAATAAAGGCGCGCGATGTACTCGACGGTAAAAAACGCAATTGAGAACACTTCAAAATCCCTGAAAAGCGCCTGATATTCATGTTGAATTTCTTGAACTGACTCAAGAACAATAGCAAGGATGTTCAGGATGATAATACCAATCAGGACGAATTCAAAAATGCGTTCCCAGGTACCACCTTTTTCGTCGGGTTCCAGGGTTAGGTAGAGGCGTCTGCGAAGGGTCATGCCGGATCTTTCTTAATGTCTTTTTTTCCCCCGGTTTTTTGCAGGAGTTCGACGGATTCAATTACAATGTCGTGTGAGAGTGCTTTACACATGTCGTAAACGGTAAGTGCGGCTATCGATGCGGCGGTTAACGCTTCCATTTCGACACCGGTCTTGGCCGCAACAACGGTTGAAGTCTCTATCACGATCTTGTCGCCTTTTACAAAGATATCGACCTGACAGTCTTCCAGCGCGATCGGATGGCAGAACGGAATGAGTTCGCTTGTCTTTTTAGCCCCCATGACCCCGGCAATTATTGCGGTCTGAAAAACAGGACCCTTTTTCGTAACGATTTCGCCGCCGGCAAGCGCAGCGAGAATTTCCTTCCCTGGATTGATGATGGCACGTGCCCGCGCTGTTCTGCGGGTGATGGACTTTTCGGAAATGTTCACCATTTGCGGCTTTCCTTCCGGGGAAACGTGTGTGAATTGGCCGTCGCTCATGTATCTTCGCAGAAACAGCAAATTTAATAATAATTGGATGGTTACTGTTGAAGAAGCGGAGAGAATCATTTTTGAAAACCCGCTGATGCTGAACATTGAAAGCGTTCAGGTCGAAGGCGCAACGGGCAGAACGCTCGCAGAAGCTATCCGGGCTGACCGCGATTTTCCACCATTCGACAGGGTTGCGATGGACGGGATAGCTATTGACTTCAAGTCATTTCAGGAGGGACAAAGAACGTTTGGAATCGAAGGGATTCAGGCTGCCGGTCAACCCGCGCTCACGCTGGGAGATCCCAGGAATTGCATCGAAGTAATGACCGGCGCAGTGCTGCCCGCAGGAACGAATACGGTAATCCGCTACGAGGACCTTACCATTGAAAACAAAGTAGCACGTATTATTCCGGAGATTGCCGAAGGGCAAC
>CBKWFZ010000501.1:0-3837 GCA_966673785.1 uncultured bacterium | reverse complement strand
AAACAAAGTGGAGAGTGTTCCCGAAATCATCAGCCGGAACGGCATCAATATGCGTTTTTCGATTGGCAGCGTCTCCGTTCTGTACAGCTATACCGGGAGAACTTATGCCGACGCATTGAATACGGAGACGCCGCCGGCCAGTGGCGCGGTTGGAGCCGTGCCGGCGTACGGCCTTCTCGATATAAACACCACATGGAGGATCAGCACCTCATTGCAGATGCGCGTGAATGTTAACAATCTTCTGGACCACCACTACTTTACAAAACGCCCGCAGTTTTATCCGGGTCCGGGGATCTGGCCGTCTGACGGACGATCCATAACGATGACATTCGGCATTTCGCTTTAAGATTTCAGGGAGTCGCGGATCTTTCGGGGCAGGAAACCTGATTGAGCATCGGTTGAGTAGACGGGGCACTGGCGCCTTCACGGACAACGATAGCTACGTGTCCTCCCGCAGTTGCTGCACCAGCACAAGTCTCCCTATGCGCGTTCCCGGTTCCAGCAGCGTCCCGGGGCTGCATACTGAATTCGCGCCTATCCGCGAACCGTCACCGATCATCGCGCCAAATTTCGTGACGCCCGTGGGGATGATCTCACCTGCGATAAGAACGGCGATCGCTTTATCGTCACGGTCATTGTGATGATTCGCAAGCACGCTTCCTGCCTCCATGTTCACATCGGCTCCTATGAGTGAATCGCCTGCAAAGTTGAAATGGGCGAGCGTAGACCGGTCAAGCAATATGCTGGTTTTAACCTCGCACCCCGGACCGACTTTCGCGTGTTCACCAAGGAAGACACCGCCGCGCAGATAGGCGTGTGCTCCTACAAAACAGTTTGCCGAAATGATGAGCGGTCCTTTCAATATCGCACCTTCTTCGACAACCGCGGAACGATGAATCGCTATCCCATGCTGAACGTGGAATTCCGGACCAAGTCGGGAAATTTCTTCGACGATGCATTCCTGGAGTGTTTGCAGGAATGCCCACGGCAAAACCAGATCTCTCCCCGGAAAGTAACGGGTGAAGTCGCGTAAATAGTCACCGATAATAATTTCAGTTTTCATAAAGTTCAATTGGCAGGGCGTCGGGGTCACGGAAAAAACTGAAACGTTTTCCGGTGTAGGGATCAGTTCGGACAGGTTCGGTGGCAATGTTCAGTCTCGTCAGGTACCCGAGCGCCTGGTCGAGGTTGTCCACGGAAAATGCTAGGTGGCGGAGGCCCGTTGCTTCCGGCCCGGTAACACGGGGTGGCGCGCCCGGAAAGGAGAACAATTCAATGGTGTATGTTCCATCCAGGGCGAGATCCAGCTTAAATGAATTTCGTTCTTTCCGGTAATGTTCTGCTACGACCGTGAATCCCATCACCTCGGTATAAAAACGCCGCGACTTCTCGTAATCGGAACAGATAATCGCAATGTGGTGGACGTTGCGTAGTTTCAGCATGAGTGAAAATACCTATTTTTGGCACATTCCGATAACGCTATGGATGTATTCTGGCTCATTGTTGCACTTGTGTTGATGGTGGCCGGCATCCTTGGATGTCTGTTACCATTCCTTCCGGGACCGCCACTTTCGTACCTGGGCTTACTCACGATGCAGCTGCGTGAACATGCTCCGTTCACCGTAAAGTTTCTAGTTATTTTTGCGGTCATTACGATTATCGTGACGGTGCTTGACTACTGGATTCCGGTTGCCGGCGCCAAACGATTCGGCGGTACGAAATACGGCATGTGGGGGTGCACCATAGGACTAATTGTCGGTATTTTCTTTCCACCATTGGGCCTTATTGCCGGACCGTTTATTGGAGCATTTGTCGGAGAGTTACTCGGCAATGCCAGTACGCAGCATGCGTTGAAGGCAGCGCTTGGCTCGTTCATCGGATTTTTATTCGGAACCCTGATCAAGCTTGTGGCGTGTCTTGTCATGGGTTATTACCTGGTCAAAGCAATTTAACGTTAAGCGCTTGCTCTCCTGAGATAAATCATATATAATTAATGAAGTTTATCACGCATGGTCATTGAATTTCACCCGATTTTTATCCAGACAAAAGACCACGTGTATCATTTTAGTTTCTAAATACAAATCCATATGAAAAAAATTCTGGTACCCGTTGATTTTTCAAAGCCGGCGTTGAATGCCGCAGAAGTGGCTGCAGACATCGCCCGAAAAACAGGGGCACAGCTTATCCTGCTCCATGTGATAGAGGAAATTGTTGGTGATTCAATTAACATTGTTGGTGAAGTGGGGACGGGAGATACATGGGAGAGCAAGATATTCACCGTTAAGCTGGTTGAGAAGGCTAAAAAGCAGCTGGCAAAGCTATTGGAAGATTCACGCTTCGAGGGGGTAAGAACCCGCTCCGAACTTCGGCTTGGAACTCCTTATCACGGCATGAACTCGATTATTTCGGAACAGAAAGTTGACCTCGTTGTAATGGGAACCTCCGGACGTTCCGAGCTGGAAGAAATGATCATCGGATCGAACACGGAGAAGGTTGTTCGCAGCGCCCATTGCCCTGTTCTCACGGTGCATAACAAACCCGCGAGCAAAGACTTCAAGAATATCGTCTATGCCACGGCAATGAGCAAGGACGAGGAAGTATTTTCAAGGATCGTCAGGACCACGCAAAAAGTTTACGACTCAACCATTCACCTGGTGCGTATCAATACACCGGGAAATTTTCAGCGCGACGTGGTCGTGAGGAAATACATGGCTGATTTTGCAAAGAAACTTCAGATCAAGAACGTAACGATCAATGTCTTCAACGACATTACCGAAGAGGAGGGTATCATTTATTTCGCTGACAGCATCGGCGCCGATATGATTGCGATGGCAACGCATGGCCGGACAGGCTTCGCACACGTTCTCGCAGGAAGTATTGCCGAGGATGTCGTAAGCCATTCGAAACGCCCTGTTCTTACGTTTGTCACGAAGCACAGAAAATAGCGTATTAAAAACCTTTGAATGAGCCCGGCGATTGTCGGGCTCTTTTTTTTTATATTTACGATCTAACCGATGTGAATGAAGAACTATTATGCCATTCTGGGGATATCTCACACCGCTTCGCAGGATGACATAAAACGGGCCTTCCGCAAACTGGCTGTTCAATTTCATCCTGATAAGAATCCCGATCCCAAGGCTGAGGTCATCTTTAAGGATCTTTCCGAAGCGTATGACGTGCTCAGCGACTGGGAGAAAAGGAAGATGTATGATCTGAGTTTTGAAAATCCGTTTATCGATGTAAAGGCTCCGGCCACGAAGCCGCATCGCGATCCAAAATACCGGCCGAAACCTCCGGGTTACAAACCGCCCAAACGACATACCGTGCAGGAGACCATGGCCGAATACCTGCCCTATTTCCGGATCATAAGCTGGGTGGGCGTTGTAATCTTTCTCCTGGTGTTAGTCGACTTTATTGTTCCGCACCGGATCATTGAGGACGAGCTGGCGGAAGTACAAACAGTAAAAGGTCCGCGTAACTCGTTTCGTTATTTCGTCTTTGTGACCGCGTCAGGGGAGGAGATCAAAGTTTACGATCTGCACGCTGGTTTACTTACGAAGGAACGCAGGATACGCTATGCCGAAACCGTTGTTTTCAAAACGAAAATGTACATCTCAGACCCGGGGCCGACCTATCAGGTAAAAATGGGATATCTGTACAGGGCGCTCGTTTTTATCCCGTTGATTTTGGGCGTATCTTCGGTGATAGGTATTGGTTATCGCAAAAACATAGAACTGCCGTTCAATATGAGCATCGTAAGTGCGAGTTTCCTGATAATAACGGTAGCCGTATTGGTATTTTTATGAGCAAGAAGAACGACTGGAAAAAAAGGGACGG
>CBKWFZ010000500.1:0-3838 GCA_966673785.1 uncultured bacterium | reverse complement strand
ATTCCAGGATGCTCTCGGTATCATTCATCAGAAAGTCGACGGACGTGGCTGTACTTTCGTGGGTGCCTGGCCTACAGACGGATACACCTTTGAAGCATCGAAGGGAGTCGTCAACGGGAAGTTTCTCGGCCTGGCCATTGACGAGGACAACCAGAAGGACCTCACCGCGGGACGGATCACGAAATGGGTTGAGCAATTGAAATCTGAGTTCGCCTAAAGCAAAGCAACTCAAATGGGTTATGGAAGATATCCGCTTCAAAAAACCGGTGTTCCCCGTCAGGGAACCATTGCGGAAGTACCTGCTTCACGCTAACCGGGAAGTAACGGTACCGCTGGCGTATCACGACCTGTTACGATTCAGCAACGCCATAACCCTTTTCGACCGCTTTGGAAACGACACGCTCTGGGAAACGCTGATCTACAACGAAAGTGACCGGCGCGAGATTCACGATGCACTTTTTCGTATCTACGTCCAGCTTAAGGTGGGCGGCGAAACCGGCGGCATGCAACATCTTTATGTTGACCGTGTGGACTGGTGTCTTTACGCCAACACCCAGCCGATCCGGGTCAGGATCGTAAACAAGCTCAACGATCTTTTCGACTACTTCTATATCAAGCGCGCGGATTCATCCCGCATATACGGGATGGAGCTGGAACATTTCCTCTCCCCAAACAAGATCAATTTTCTCGTCAGTAATAACACGCTGATCGAGGAACACATTCAGGGAATCCCGGGGGAGACGTTTATCCGGAACTATCTGAAGCGGGACGATTATAATCCGCTCCGTCTGGCGAAGGAGTTCGTAAAATTCAATGAGCGTTGTTTCGTACAACTTCTCGGAGATATCCGGCGCGACAACTTCGTGGTCGAAATCGTTCCTGATTTTGACGAGGTGCATTTCAGACTTCGCGCCATAGACTTTGATCAGCAATGCCACGAGGGAAATGTAAAGATCTATCTTCCGCAGTTCTTCAAGGAAAACAATCCGATCCTCCGGCTTGGCTTCGGTACGATGACTCCGGTTCTTGAGCTTCAGTACCAGCGGGAGGAGCGGACACGTATCACAAACCGCATCAAGTCGTCGCAGCATGAGCTCAGGAATTTGCTCGACGCGATGCAGCATGACGTGCTTTCTTCGGTTGAAAACGTTGACCGCCTGAAACATGAACTCGCTGATCTGTACGAAGACGAGGAATTTCTCGCGTGCCGGTCGATGGGCGAGGTGGTGAAAACGAGTCTCGTTATGGTTAACCGATATCCGGTAAGGCCGCGCAAACGCGTAAAACCAAAAGTTTCTGCAAATACGTTATGATCGTGAGGGATACGATAGCGCACGATGGCATGATACAAAAGGTTGAGAATGGTATTGCCTCTGTTACATTCATCCGTTCGTCAGGCTGTGCCGGATGCAGTATTCAGTCTTCATGCGGAATGGCCGAATCCGATGATGCGATCATCGAAGTGCCATTGCAAGGTCGTGATCTGAAAGAAGGAGACAGTGTAGTCATTCGCGCATCGGCAACGAAAGGTTATGCTGCCACAGCGCTGGCGTATTTCGTTCCCTTTCTGATTGTGATCACGACGATTACCGTGACAACGGCCGTTGGCGTACCGGAAGCGCCTGCGGGCCTGATTTCACTCGCGACATTGGTGCCATACTACGTGTGTTTGAAAATATTCAACCGGGTTTACAGAAATGAACTTTCAATCGATATCCTGAAAAGATGAGTCCAACTGTGCTATATACCGTCATTATTCTTTGTGGCACCGGTATCGCCGCTGCGGTAATCCTCTATTTTGTCTCCCGGAAGTTCGCGGTTACCGAGGATGAGCGGATCGGTCTGGTCGAAGAAGTGCTGCCAAACACAAACTGCGGCGGATGCGGTCAGCCGGGATGTCATGCGTTTGCCGAAGCCGTTGTGAAGGCAGGCGATCTTTCGTCGCTTCACTGTCCGGTCGGCGGAAATGATGTCATGAAGAAGGTTGCGTCCGTACTTGGGATCAAGGCGGTTGAAAAAGATCCGTTTATCGCCGTGGTGCGCTGCTCCGGATCGTTTGAGTACCGGAAGAAAACGAATGTTTATGATGGTGCGCCTTCGTGTACGATAGCGGCCACGCTGTATGCGGGCGATACAGGTTGCTCGTATGGTTGCGTCGGCCTCGGCGAATGCGTGGATGCCTGTGACTTCGAGGCTATGTACATGGATGAACGTACCGGACTTCCGGTCGTTATTGAGGACAAATGTACCGCGTGTAATGCATGCGTTAAAGCGTGTCCCAAAGACATCCTTGAATTATGGCCCAAAGGTAAAAAGAACCAGCGCGTTTATGTCGCGTGCCTGAATGAAGAGAAGGGAAGTACGGCAAGGAAGTCCTGTGAGGTAGCGTGTTCAGGGTGTGCGAAATGTTTTGACGCGTGTCGTTACGAAGCCATTGAAATGACAAACAACCTCGCCACAATTGACTATGAGAAATGCAAACTTTGTATGGAGTGTATCGACGTATGCGACGTGCATAACATTCTTGCGGTAAACGTTCCGGCGGAAAAGATAAGCGCGGCGAATGACCAGCGCATCAAGCGCGCGGAACGAAAGAAAAAGCAGGAGGAGCAATTACTAAACCCGGGAAGCGATGTCAAACCTGTTCAATAGTCTGAAGACTTTTTCAAAGGGAGGAGTTCATCCGCCGGAGCAAAAGCTGTCCGCGGGCGCGGCAGTGAAAGTGCTTCCGGTGCCGAAAATTGTCAGCATCCCGGTTTCTCAACACCTGGGCGCTCCTGCCAGAATTATTGTCGAGCGCGGGGAGATGGTCAAGGCAGGACAAGTAATCGCCATTCATGAAGGATTTGTTTCAGCCAATATCCATGCTTCTGTTTCGGGGCGAGTTGGTCCGATCGAGGAAGCAATTGACAGCAGCGGCTTCAAAAGGACCGTTGTTCCAATTCGGGTGAAGGGCGATGAATGGCTTGACGGAATCGATCTGACGGAAACGCTTGTTTCTGATATCACGCATACCGGCGCTGAGATCATTTCGAAAATACTGGAAGGCGGAGTTGTAGGCATGGGTGGCGCTGCCTTTCCGTCACACGTCAAACTTTCGGTGCCAGCTGGAAAAAAGGTCGACCACCTTCTCATCAACGGCGTCGAATGCGAGCCGTATCTGACCGCAGATCACCGGTTAATGGTTGAAAAGCCCCATGAGATCGTTGTCGGAATACGGCTGTTGATGAAAGCCCTGGACGTAACCCGCGCAATCGTGGGCATCGAGAATAACAAGGTTGACGCGATTGAGATAATGCGGCATGCCTGTGCACCGTACCCGTCCATTACGGTGGAGGCCCTCGCTGTTCAATATCCGCAGGGCGGAGAGAAACAACTCATTGAGGCTTTGCTCGGTCGCGAAGTACCATCCGGAAAACTTCCCGCCGATGTCGGTGCCGTTGTGCACAACGTGGGGACTACCTTTGCGGTGTACGAGGCGGTGCAGAAGAATAAGCCTCTTGTTGAACGCATCGTCACAGTAACTGGCAAGCATATTCTTTATCCGTCGAACTTCAGAGTACGGATCGGTACTCCGGTGATCGAACTGATCAACGCGGCGGGAGGTATGCCGGAAGACACGGGCAAAATACTGAGCGGTGGACCCATGATGGGTAAGGCGTTAAGCAGCGCGGAGGTTCCGATCGCAAAAGCAACGTCCGGTATATTGCTCGTACCCCGCGAGGAAGCGAAAAGGACCACCGTTTACAACTGCCTGCGTTGCGGCAAGTGCGTTGAGGTGTGCCCGATGGGATTGTCGCCGTACTATCTCATGCTGCTTGCGCAGCGCAACGAAACC
>CBKWFZ010000499.1:0-3844 GCA_966673785.1 uncultured bacterium | reverse complement strand
GATGAGAAAGACGATATTTACCATTTGCCTTCTACTTGCAATTTTAACCGTTCATGGACAAAGACAAGAACAGATTGATTCCCTGGTGAACGAATTATGCAGATCGATCGAAGAAACGAAGGGAGAAAAAGATTCTGTGAGGATATTCATAGCCGTGCAAAAGCACTTGCTTCCGACTATTTCGAAACTCCCGGCGGATCAGCAGGACGGATTCTGGGATCGGATTTTTTTCAGAATGCAGAGGAACTGTGAGGAGTTCAAATCCATGCTCGATCGGACTGCCGATGAAAATTCCAGCGATTGGATCAAGGTTGAGCAAAGACCTCGAACTGTACTATCAAGAAGTGAGTGCAAGAGGTTTGGTAAACAGCGGAAATTTAAGTACCTGGAGATGAGTGGTGACACGGTCAATCTTGAAATTGATCAGGCGTATTGGATTGACCGGTTCAAGGACGGAACTTATTCGAAGCTGAAATTTTATTGGCTTGGTGACTGTGAATTCGAAATTGAGTTTCTTGAAAGCAATAATGAAACCCGAAAAGGCTTTAGTAAAAGGGGCGACAAGTACCGATATCAGATAATTGATAAGACCGACACGTACTACGTGATGTCCGCTGAAATTCCAAACGAGAATATTTACTGGATTTTCAAGCTGCATTTTTAGGTTATTGTGCCATCGCAATACATATCCTTGCGGGAATGTTTGCTTGTATACATTTGAAATGAAGAATAGAAAATAGAAGCATGGTTGCAAAGGGGTTTAATGATGACAAGGGTTTGGTAACTAACTGATAACGATGGAGATTCTTGGATTCATAGTCGTAGAACTTGTACTCTCGGGACTCGGTTGGCTTTGCCTTATGATTTGGTATAGGGATAGAGAGAAAGTTGAGGAAATAAGGAATAAGAAATACGCGCGCCGGTATAGCGCTGCTGCAAGAATATTCATTTTAAACATGATCGCGGGTACCGGGGCGATCGCGATGTTTGGTGCGGTATTGTTCGTCCTGATTATGGTGATATACGGCTGGTTAACGCCTGGTTAACGCCTGGGAATTAATTTAGCGTAGGAGCTGGGTTAAGTGTCATATCATCAGGAAGAAGATCAACGAGTAACCCTCAAATCAATGAAGTTGAAATACATTCTATTTTGCCTTGTTGTTCTTTGTTCTCACCGCCTGGAGGGTCAGCAAAACCAATCAATCCCAATCAACTTCGCTCAACAGGACAGCCTTTACTCGGAAGCATTGAACGAAGTCCGAAAGGTGAATATTTATCTTCCTGAAAGTTTTCACGTAGCGTCGGCAGATCATACCTATCCGGTGTTCGTACTTCTTGAAGATGAATTCTTCTACATGGTTGCCGGGGTAGTAAAGCATTTAAGCTCGGTCGAGAGAATGCCCGAGACGATAGTCGTAAGCATTCCGGATATGTCATACCTCCCTGAGGTGTATACAAATGGAAGTACATTCTGGCCTATGGAAAAACTTTCCGATGACGAGCCGGATCTTTTCACGAAGCACCTGCGGGAAGAACTGTTTCCGTATCTGAAATCAAAATACCGGGCTAACGATTTTGCGATGGTAATGGGACTTTCACCGACATCGGTTTATGCGCTCCATACTTTCGTAAAGGAACCGGATTTATTTGATGCTCATATAGCCATTGCCGCGGGTGACATGCTCGGAATGGGATACAATCCGGGCGAACGTTTTATTGATCTGATCGCTGCCAGCGTGAAATACGATCGGGCCAGAAATAGGTTCCTTTATATAACGTCTGGGGATGATGACCGCGTCCACGCGCCGGAAATCGGGAAGAATCTGACTGAACTCGATAGCATTCTGTCGGCCCTTGAATCGGAAAATTTTCACTATGTCTCGAAGCTGTTTCCTGACGAGGGACATTATGATGTGGCGCTTCCGGCATTGATTGAAGCATTGGGTATGATTTTTCCGAAAGAAGACTGGTCTGCCCGATATCGTGATCTCGTTGCTGAACCTGGGAATGCCATGGGCAACATTGACGAACACTATCGGCAATTGTCAGCGAAATATGGATTCCCTATCCTCCCAAGAGCTGAACGATGGAATAGTGTAAACCGCCTCAGCTGGATTGGCCCGTACCTGATAAGGCAGGGACGGGTTGCAGAAGGAATCGAAGTTGTGGAAAGGTGGGTTGCGCTGCGACCTTATTCGTGCGACGCGCTGGATGCATTGGCAAACGCATACGAAAACAATAATCAGACGGAAAAGGCGATTGTGGCGTTGTCGAAGGCTTGTGAGCTTTCAAGTCAACTTGGCTTACCCGGTTTGGACCAGTACCGCGACCGTTTGGAAAAACTGAAGGAGGCTGGTCGTAAACGATAAGTTTGATAAATTACGCTGATGAGATCGATAGCGCTGATTTTTCTCGCAACAATTTCCTCAACCGTGTTCGGTCAGATGCAGGAACACGGATCCATGAAATACCCAGGTGGAGAAATCCCGGATAAGAGGCCTTTGAAATTTGCGCCGGGAATTGTTTCGCTTCCGGATGAAAGTGAGTTTGGTTCCGTGTTTTCAAATGATGGAAATGAATTTTACTATGCGGTTGACATCGCCGGTAGAGCTGAGATCAGGTTCATGCGACGACACAAGGATCAGTGGACGAAACCGGTTACGATTATCTCCCACGAAATTTTTAGCTACAATGATCCGATGCTTTCTCCGGACGAGACGAAGTTGTTTTTTATATCTGATCAGCCGTTGGATAACGCGGCTGGGAAGAAAGACTATGACATTTGGTTTGTTACCAGAGCAGGAGACAGCTGGTCAACACCAATCAATGCCGGAACAGCGGTTAATTCTGCAAACAATGAATACTACGTATCTTTTTCACGTCAGGGTGCCTTGTACTTTTCATCCAACAGGAATGCGGGAGCCGCGTCCGGAAACGACTATAATATATATGTGTCAATTGCTGGCGGGAGTGACGGATTTCAAACGCCTATAGCGCTGGAAGGGTCTGTTAATACTGAATACTATGAGGCGGATGTGTTTGTGGCACGAGATGAAAGTTATATTATCTTCTGTGGAGACCGGCCTGACGGGTATGGCAGGGGAGATCTTTACATTAGTTTTAGAAAAACGGATGGCGGCTGGACAGCGGCGAAAAATATGGGTGCCGTGATCAATACTTCGGGGCATGAGCTATGTCCCTTCGTAACGAGCAATGGAAAATTTCTTTTTTATACCAGCAATCAGGATATCTATTGGGTGAATGCCCGTATAATTGACGACTTGAGGTAGATTGGGAAACCCAGGCCGAACACGAACATATGCTCAACGAACATTATGCCCGGAACAAAAACATTCTTTGAAGCGCAGCTGGAACAACTTGTTGAGGAATATTATTTACCTGAATACCAGTATGTCCAGGTGAGGCAATCAAAGGCATTCATGGAGAAGTTCATGTCGGAGAAGATTGAGCTGGATAGGATCGCATCAACAGCCTTTATGTCGCGCTTTCATTATACGCGAGTGTTCAAAAGGGTCTACGGTCTTTCACCCAGGCAATACCTCAGAGAACTGCGAATTGCCAGGGCGAAGGAGCTATTGAAGCAAGGTCGCAGCACAGCCGACGTCTGCATTGAAGTGGGGTACGACAGCCTGCCGACTTTCTGCAATGCTTTTAAAAAAGCGACGGGCTATACGCCGGTGGAATTTCAAAATCTTAATAAAAGCAATCCGGAATAATAGCTTTTTAACCGGAACGTGAATTTTTGTGATATTAAAGGAAAAGATATGATAAAGATTCATGTAACAAGTGTTCCGGTCGACAATCAGGACAAAGCGCTGAAGTT
>CBKWFZ010000498.1:0-3851 GCA_966673785.1 uncultured bacterium | reverse complement strand
TCGGGAAAACAAAAACAAAACGAAAAGATCACCGCCATCCACATTCAGTCACCGGATGAAAAGCTGATGGCGAAGGTGATGTCTACCATCAACGATAACCTGACGAATCCGGCATTAAGCGTAGAAATGCTGGCGCGTGAGATAGGAATTTCCAGAGTGCATTTGCACCGCAAGCTGAAGGAACTAACGAACCAGTCTACAAGGGATCTGATCCGTAACATCCGCTTAAACCAGGCTGCGAACCTTCTCTCAGACGGACACTTCAATATTTCAGAAGTTGCCTTTGCAGTCGGGTTTACTAATGCCGCCCATTTTTCCAATGTATTCAAAGAACTATACGGAATGCCACCCACTGAGTATATGGAAGAGAAGCGTGGCAACCAGATCGACGTCAAATAGCCTTCAGCTTCGCGCTCAGACCTCGTGCGATTGGTTCGTTAAGAAGAACAGGTAGCTGAAGGTGCTATGCCAATCAGCTACCTGTATTGATACGTTAATCATCAGCCATATCCACAGCGGTAGTACAGCCTGACTCGTGCGCACACAACATTTTCCGCCCTAATTCCCACCAAGGGCGTCTGCGAATGAACCGTATGCCCGTTTCCGGTTATAACTTTCTGTCCACAGACCGATCGGCTCTCCTGCTCGCCATGAGGAACCGGCGGGACTATCGCGCGGGCTCCATACAGTAATGCCGTAACGCTGTGCAGGCGGGATGATCTCAAAATACTTTTCCACCACAAACTTGTACATTTCAGCCTGAGCCCGGTAATGTTCATCGGTAGCAGCGGTCGTCTGAACTCCGACACCGATATCCAGTTCGGAAATCTTGATCAGTTTTCCGGTCTCGGCGAGAAGCTCAAACATCTGCACAATTTTTTCTTTGTCGGAACTTGTGCTGATGTGCATTTGCGTTCCGATCCCATCTACGCGACCGCCTTTGCTCTCGATGTATTCGGCATAAGCAATCAGGCCTTTACATTTGTCCAGATTATACTCGAGGTTGTAGTCATTGATGAATAATTTATCATCGCTGTTCCCATACTGTTCGGCAAGCTTGAAGGCTTCTACCGCGTAATCGTAGCCGAGATAATCCTGCCAGTAAAATTCATCTGCAGAAAGTTCTCTTCCAACGCCGGTTTTCAATTCGTACGGATTGCCATCATCCATAGGTTCATTCACAACATCCCAGGCTTTGACATACTCTTTAGATATTCCCATCATTCCCGCGATCCATCTGTCTAACTCACTATAGATGATCTCTCTTTTCTCTTCGGGTGTTTTCTCAATGATTTGTTCTCCGCCACCATCCTCGTTATACTTCGTAACTGCGATGTTATCAAAATAGTAACTTGTTGCCGTATTCCCCAGGTTGAAGGCGATCGTCGTTACGCCTGCCGTTTCCGCGGTGATTGTTATCTCCTTAATGAATTGCGTCCAGGTCGTGGTAGCAGTCACCTGACCGAAGAAATCCCAGTGCTGATACTGGTAAGGCACAACGTGTGCCTGGGTTGAGTAAGTTGCCGGCGCATCGGCGCGGACGTCCATCGTGAGGGTGTACTTCTCACCTAACTGGGTCGCCTGGGGCAGCGTGAAAAAGAACTGGCTATTCCAGTCATTTGCGCGAACCTCGGCATTGGTAACTTTCAATGCACGACCTGTGCCGTCGGCGCCGGGAGTTGAGAAAGTCCTGACAGCCTCGCCATTCGAGGTGTAATTCGACGCATCGTCCGTTTCAAAATTGGCGCCTGACATGAGGTCCCACGTCGGTCCGCCGCCCCCGCTTTCATTAAATCTTGTAAGACTGATATTGTCGAAGTAATAACTCGTGGCGGTGTTGCCGAGATTGAAAGCAATAGCGGTTACGCCTGCGGTTTCCGCAGTGATCGTAATTTCCTTAATGAACTGCGACCATGTCGTAGTGGCGTTGACCTGACCGAAGAAATCCCAATGTTGATATTGGTATGGCACTACGTGTGCCTGGGAAGAAAAGGTCGCCGCCGCATCAGCGCGAACATCCATGGTTAGCATATACTTCTCACCAAGTTGGGTAGGCTCCGCGAACGTAACGAAAAACTGGCTGTTCCAATCGTTCGCACGAACTTCAGCATTGGTGACTTTAAGTGCCCGACCTGTCCCGTCCGCGCCAGGGGTAGAAAAGCTTCGCACCGCTTCTGCATTGGAAGTAAAGTTCGATTCATCGTCAGTCTCGAAATCGGCAGTGGTGATAGGTTCCCACTCTGGTCCACCACTCCCGGGAATTATCGTAGGAGCGATCCGGCTGTTCAGGTATTCGGCATTTTGGTTAGCATGCCAGCAAAGCGTGTGTCCATAGATCGCAATATCTGCGGCCTTTGCTTTCGATATAAAGGTTTCGACGTTGGCCAGGTTCAGACTTCCGTCGTCCTGCACGACTCCCCCATGCTTCATCTCCCATCCGGCGACAACTTCATCAAAGTTGGAGACGATCATACTGTACTCAGGACTTGTTGTCGTAAAGTCGCTGACCGATACGCCTGCACCCAGTTTGAATGCCGGGTTTGCATTTCGGTCGATATATGATTTCAGGACATCATAATTCTTCAAGTATTCATGTTCGGCGATTGCTGCGGGCTTGTCAACCACGAAGAGCAATTTACTTTCATCGGCACATGAAGCCAGTGCCGAAATTACAAAGGCACTTATGCAAAGCTTTCTCAATCGTATCATAATTGGTTCCGATTATTTCAAGTTAATTTTGTAATACGGGTTCGAACTGCTCCACTTTCACTCCGCGGTCCCGAACCACTAATGTATCGGTGGTGTTGTACGTTGCCTGCTCAATCGTTGGAGGCAGACCGGAATTAGGGTATTGCGTCTCGATTTCATAGCTGACATCGTAATCAACATACAGGGCGTCGCGGTCCTTATTACCCCAGCTGTTTTTCTCGCCCTTCTTTACAAAAGCACCGTTTCCTGTTGCGGCAATGTTATATACTCTGACGGAGTCGTTTACCTGATACTCGGAGGCCATCGGTGCGACTGTGCATTTTTGACTTTCGTCAAAACTGAGTATAACTGACATGTTCAGGTTCAGGCCAGCCTGGTTTTTGTAGTCCATCGGATACCTCAGCTCATTGCGTGAAGCCGTCACCAGCTTGCGAACCTCATCCTGTTCGACATTTGGCTGATGGCGGACTACGGTTGAAGTCACGCCGTTGATCGTAATCTCATCCTTTCCGCGGCGCAGGTAATTTGCGTGCCAGGGATTGATAAACTTTACGCAATACAGCACGTAGTCCTTGGGTAAGACATCCCAGTCGGCGGCGTTAAGTCTGTTGGGCTCGTCGACCTTCGGCACACCCGCGAGAATGCGATCGGCGCGCGTCGCAGTAACCATCCTTAACGGGATAACGTAAGTGTTTTCCAGTGCGGCCGGGTCAGCGAAGAAGGCTTCGGTTAGCTGAACACCAACACTTCCCTGCAAGGCACGATCCAGCGAGATCTGGTTGCCGGACAAACTAAAGTGGCTGACCGGCATTGGCTGCACCGGCGACGTGAAGCCCCCGTCGAAGAAAAGGTTATCGACCAGGGAATTATCCACGGCTACTTCGATATCGATCTTTTCCTTGTTCGAATAAACCCCTCCCATTGTAGCAAAAATTTCGCATCGCCCCTCGTTATCGAGACTGGTATCGTATATATCTTCTCCCAGTACGATTGTCCTTACCGGATATTGGTATGCGAAATAAACGGTCGTCTCACCATAGTCAGGAAATTCTATTTCCTGATTTTCGCAGCTCATGAGAAGGGCCGATAGCATCCCAGCACACAAGGTTGACAGTAGAATATTTTTCATATTTTCCTTTTTT
>CBKWFZ010000497.1:0-3853 GCA_966673785.1 uncultured bacterium | reverse complement strand
TCTCACCCTGAAAGTAATCGCGATCAGGATCCCGTCTCAGTGGGGACCAGTTCAAGGCGATATTCAACCTCCTGATCAAGTAATGCGCAGATCATTGTCATTAATACGCCTTCTTTTGAATGGAAGGAAATTTCGTCACCCTGCTTCGAAACATGTTCGGACTGCATGGTGAGAATACCCATCAGGTCGGGTTTGTTCTGCATGTCGGAATGACTTACGGTAAGTGTCCCTTTCATGGCCGGGCTAATAACCCGAAATATACAACGAAAGAGGCATAAATCCATCCCGCGCAGGGGCAATAAGAAAGGCCTGCTCAGAAGGCCTCCCTTATCGGTATTATCACTTTTTGCGGACGATTAGATCGCCATTGTAGTTTTGCAGTGTCACCTCCGGTCCACCACCATTGATGTCACCCACTTTCCATTCGTCGATAACCACTCTGTAGACGTCGCCTTTCTTCTCCTTTTTCTGAAGTGGGCCGGAATTCCGAAACTGAATGTCGAAATCTGAATAGATACTGCCTTGCTCCGTTCTGCCTTTGATGGTCGCCTTGTAATCAGCGGGGAGGGATAGCTCAATGTCGCCGTTAAAGGTGGTGTACGACATCGGCGTGTTTGCCGTGACTTTGTCGAACGAAACCTTGATGTCGCCGTTATAGGTTGAGGCGACCACGGAGCCGGAGATGTTCAGCGCGGTTATTTTGCCATTGAAGTTCTCGAGCTCCACCGTTCCCTGAACACCGGTCACCATAACAAAACCGTTGTTGTAGGTGTGCAGAAAGACATCAAATCCGGTTGGAATCTCGACCTCAATGCTTATGCGTTTTGTCCACGAACCTGATTCGACTTTAACGGAATTCTGATATTCAGTGATCTCAATATCAAGTCCGCTGCCGGCGATTCTTTTAAGTCCGGATTTGTTCGATTCATCGTTGCTTCTTTTATCCTTCTCTTTCTCGCCCCCGTCTTCATCCTCGCGGTACCGCACAAGCACATCCTTGCGAGAGGTCGCTTTCACCGTGATCGAACCCGAATTTACGTCGACTTTAAGTTTGCCGCGCTCGGACGGATTCGACAGCGGTATCGTTATTTCATTGCCCTGTGCAAAAACGCTCCCGCCTGTCATTACCAGTATAAGAAGCAGGACGCCTATTGTGATATTTGTGTTTGTTTTCATGTTTGTCTGATCGGTTTTCGATATGCTTTTGTGATATTAATTCTCGCGCAGATACACATTGCCGTTGAACGTTTCAAAGTCCAGCAATGCGCCGCCGTTTCGTGTTTTAAAATAATTACCGATTACTTTGTATTTGATCCCGCGATCATCGGATTGTTTCTCCACGCGAACCGGAAGCGCCACCAACTGGTCGATGTTCGTGTAGAACTCGCCGTTGTAACTCTTGAAGCTTACGTTTGAAGAAAGACCTCTTTTGAATGATGCATTAATGTCGCCGTTAAGGGTATAAAACCTGCAGTCGCCTCCCGGGTTACGCTCATACTCGATGTCAACGTCTCCGTTTATCGTTGAAGCTTTTGCTGAGGTCGTTAGGTCGGCGAGACGAATGCCGCCATTGATGTTGCTGGCGCGAACCTGACCGGAAACCCTGGCCACGGAAATGTTACCTGAGTTGATGGTGCTGACTGAAATGTTAACTGCCGATGGAATCTTAACCCGGAAATTCACCGTATAGTCGTATTCTTTGTCATTATCCCGGCAGTTGTTCCAGTCGTATCCCCAGTCCCCATGCGTGTCGTTATGCCGCTGATTTCGTTTGCCAAAGTCCATACAAACTCCCTGGATGTACAGTACAATCGTATCTGCACGGTCTATTACCCCCAGATTGATTTCACGCATCCCGGCATCCAGACGGGCCTGCGTTTTGCCGCTGATGATTTTCTCTGCCTCTACCAGTATGACGTCGCCGGTGTAACCTTCAACCGTGACGCTGCCATTGATGTTCGCGATAAACAACGCGTTGTGCGAGCCTTTCTTTTCGAATGTAAATTTCCGCGTTATATTTTCGGTTTTTGTTTGTGCGAATGACATCGACGTGACCAAAAACGCGATGCCTGTTATTAGTAGTTGTTTCATGATCGTTCAAGGTTTTAGTTCCTGTTAATTGCGTCGCCGCATTCAGATGATGACGTCGATCTTTTCGCGGATACGTTGTTTGACTTCTTCCGGCGTGCGGTCATCGTCCAGAAGCTTCCTGAACTCTTTTACCGAGGATTTCTCCTGAAGCGCCGCCATTACATCCGCGAGAGCGAGTTGTACTAAGGGCGAGTCCTGATGGCCGATACTCCTGATAAGTTCGGTACGTATCTCGCTACCCGACGTGTAGGGTACCAGTGCCTCCAGGGCCGCAAGCCGTACATTCACGTTCGGATCATTGTTGAGTGTTGCAATCAGCGCCCGTGTTACAGAACTGCTCGCCTCCCGCATTTCCTGCGAAAGACTTACTGCCTTTAACCGGTCTGTGGCAGACTCTTTTTCAAGGAGTGACAGCAACATCATTTCCCGCAGATCGTTAACTTCATTCGTGAGCGCCTCGATCTGTCCTGCCGGTGCTGACGCAGGCCGCATTAGAAAGTAGCCGAGTAACATTCCTGCCAGGAAGGTTACTGATGCGAATGCGAACGCCGGAGTAAGTGAAGGAAATGAAAACCAGTTTTTCAGCGATTGACGTTCGGCGATCCGTTTCTCCTTCGTAAGCATCTGATAGAACTTCACGTCGAGATCAGCAGATGGCGCAGGGTATTCGAGACGCTCCAGCTTTTCCGATATCTCATCTAAAGCGCCAAGATCCTCAGGTTGTATGGTGCCATCCTCGAGAAGTTTCTCGATCATCACGACGTCTTGATCGCTGGCATTACCGCTGTTAAATCTTTCGAGCAGATTGTTGATCTCCTGTCTGTTCATCGTATTCATCGTTTTGCCTCCAGTTCGTGATAGATTGCTTTTAATTCCTGCATTGCCCGGTAGACCTTTACTTTCACTGCTCCTTCGCTGAACCCCAGCTGCTCACCGATTTCCTTATACTTCCGTTCCTGGAATTTGCTTAACAAAAGGATCTCGCGTTTGTCTTCCGTTAGTCGGTCCATTGCGAGAGCAAGCAGTTCAAGGTTCTCGTCCTTCTGGTAAGTCGTGAATCTGTTGTCATCCGATCCGATTCGCTCCTCCCAGTTTTCGACCGAATCCGTCACCTGAATCCGTTTCTTCCGGTACTGGTCGTGACTGACGTTCCGGGCGATGTGAAATAGCCAGCTCCTGAACTCTCCCTCTCCGCGGTAAAGGGAGCGATATTTCAGAACGCGTACAAAGACGTTCTGAACCAGGTCTTCACTAAGCTCACGGTCCTTGTTGATGCCATAAAAGAAACCAAACAACGGCTTCTTATAGCGCTCGAACAGCAGCCCAAGCTTGTCGAGGTCTCCGTTTTTTACCTTGTCCATCAAGGTGTTATCGCTCAGTGTTTCCAAAATCCGGCCTTAGGTTTTGTGAAGGGAAAACTTCTCAGATCTTTGAAGGTTACAAACCACCGATAATTTATTTGGTAGCCTAAGATAGCTCATAGGTGCATGAAATGAATAAGGTGGCGCTTCACACTGACATTTGGATATCGATGGATGACAAGTATTTGAGATTTAACTGGGCCCTGGAATGCATGCAGCTCCAGCCCGCAGATACGGTTCTTGAAGTCGGGCCTGGTGCCGGTCTGGCCCTTGAGCTGATATCTGGCCGCGTGCGCTCACTTGCAGCCGTCGAACGTTCGGGCGCTATGCTGAAACGTGTAAGGGAACGATTCGGCGCCACCGATGACTTTCGGGGCATTGAAGGCGATCTGCTTAAGGTT
>CBKWFZ010000496.1:0-3858 GCA_966673785.1 uncultured bacterium | reverse complement strand
AACAACGATGTACGGAAGAGCTTCTGAAGATCCTTCATTCGCCCATGATTTTTGAGCTCCTTCAATGCAGATCCGACAACGTAAAATCCCGGAATGTTTTGTTTCATCTGCGCCCATGATCCAACAAACGGAATAGCACGAAGGTCTTCGAATTTGAGGCTTCCGGAATTTCGTTTCACCGGACGTGATCCGATGTTCGTCTCGCCGAAAAATGCCAGCGGTGTTATTTTCTCAAGATAGGGTACAAATTTCGGATGCTTCTTGAGCGAAACGTACGCTTTGTATCCTTCTTCGGCCAGTGCCTCCATGAGCTCCTTCGCTTCGTCGCTGAAATGATTTCGTGTCCGGAAGACAGCGTTCTCGATGCCGGCCGAAAGCAGCTGCTCAAGGTTGAACGAACACGACAGCGGTTTTCCAAAATTAGAACTTATCGTTTGACCCTGGATCGTAATCTGCACCTGTTTATCTTCAATCGTATCACCCAGAGACGCATAGAAATCATGTGTGTTCCCGCCACCGCGTGCCGGAGGACCGCCGCGCCCGTCAAAGAATATCGCGGTGAATCCATGCTCGCGCGTAATCCGCGTGAGGTCTTCTTTTGCTTTGAAGATCGACCAGTTCGCGCGCAGGTATCCGCCGTCTTTCGTGCCGTCGGAAAAGCCAAGCATGATCGTCTGACTTCCGCCACGTTTCCGCAGGTGTGCCTGGTACTCGGGGATGCTGTAGATCGCATTCATGACCTTTCCGCATGACTTCAGGTCATCGATGGTCTCGAAGAGCGGTACGATATCCAGTGGGAGATTGTCATCCTTACTGAGGATCAGTTTCGCCAGCTGGTACACGCGTATGATGTCAAGCGCCGTCTGACAGTTGCTGATTACATAGCGGTGGCAACCTTCCGGTCCGTTCTGAGCCTGAATCTGACCGATCACATGAATGCTTTCAATGATTTCTGTGACAAACGGGTCGTCAAACTTCAGCGACGAAGGCTTGAAGTTCAAATCGAGTATTGTCTCCGTTTTTTTCTGCTCAGACCATGACTCGAAGTCTTTGAGCTTTTTGTTTTTCGCCTGCAGCTTCGCAAGGATCGCATTCCATACATCGGCGTGTTTTCTGCTGTCCTGACGGATGTCCATACTTGCAAAATAGAAACCGAATATCTTGACCTTGAGAATAAAGCTGTCAAGCAGGTTCAGAAACAACCCCTTGTGTTGGTTGATGATCACACCGCGCGCCTCCAGCAGATCCATGAGCAGCTCGTCGGGATGGTGGTAGATATCACCGTAACCACCGTACGCAATGGGATAGATCTTTCGTTCAGCCCGTGCGATGATATGATCGACACCCTTGAACGTAAGGCGCCTTTTAAGCCAGCGAATATCGCGGTGGTAGCATTTCAGCAGCGTTTCCTGTAACCGCTGCGCCACACGCATTGTGATTTCATGTGTAACGAACGGATTGCCATCGCGGTCACCTCCCGGCCAGAAACCAATCTTGAAAAGATCGTAGTTGGTCCAGTCCTCGAGTTTCATGTTAAGTCCGGACATCAGCTTGGTAATGATTTCCGGAATGACGTTATAAAAAACGTTCTCCAGGAACCAGCACAGGCTCACGGCCTCGTCGTAAGGTGACGGTTTTTCCTTATTGATGAACGGCGTTTTACCAAGTTGCCTGAGAAGCAGATTGATATTTTCGAGTTTGTTCTCGCGGATCATCATCTCAAGGTCGTTGATGATCGCCAGCACGTTTCCGGGGTAAAACTGCGTGGGATGAGCAGTGAGAACAACACGCACACTGAAGTCCTCCAGTTTTTTCCGGAGCTCTTCTTCGGCATCTTCAGCCTTTGCTCTCACGAGGAGCGCGCTCACGGAGCCGGCTCCATTGAGATCGTTTATCTGGTCAAAAGCAGCATCTTCAATTGAGTCAAAAAGAACGACCTGGCGTTCCGCATACTGGATAATCCCAAAAAGCAGGTTGAACTGTTCTTCGGCCGTTGCCTTTGGAGTATAGTCGGCAAAGAATTTTTTGATAATGGTTTTGGGATCTTTTCCTGCTTCAAATCCCTGCTCGCAGGCTTGCTGTAAAAGCGGCAGCAGGGTGCCTGTGCGATAGATGCCGGTGTAGGGAAGATTAAGGAAGAGACTGTTGTACATGTGGTAGCGTGTGGAAACAGTCTCGTTGAAAAGTCGCGCCATAGTCGATGGTTAAAAACCATCAAAGTTATCAAAACCATCCCGGAGGCCGAAAATGAGACGTGGATTTAGCAATATTATTTTCGAAAACGTTTTCGGCGGGCTTCTTCTCAGAATTGGGCGACACTCACACAGGATTATTGAAAATAATGTCAGGATGTGCATAGCGTGCACATCCTGATTATGCTGATTATTCCGTCACGTGACCCTTTATGGATAATCGCACGACACCTTCGGGGGTGTTCGCGTTCACCGTGACAGACTTGTTGAACGCCCCGACCGCTGCCGCGTTGTAGGTTGCACTTACAAAGCCTTCAGCACCCGGTGGAATCGGATCCTTCGAGTAGTCGGCAACCGTGCAACCGCAGGAAGCCTGGACTGAACTGATTACGATGGGGGCATCGCCGTTATTCGTAAATGTGAATTTGTGCGAGACCGGAATATTCCTCTTGATGGTTCCGAAGTCATGAACCAGCGATTCCCACTTAAAGGAAGCGTCGGGCACTTTTTTGAAAGAGTAGCCCGGTACGGGACAAAGTTGTGAGAACACGGCTGCAAGCGTTACAAGGACACCGGCATAGATTGACATTCTTTTCATGGTGGTTTACATTTAAGGTTTACAAAACGATTAACGATTCAAAAGTCGCGGAAAAGGGTAGGCACCGGTGTTAATGAAAATTCAATTCTTGTTAATGGAATGTTAAAGTACGCTGGTTCACATTTTATAAAGGCTATCTTTACATTGTGAAAAACGCTACGATCAGGCGTATCGTACTGCTTGCGGTGCTGAGCATTGCGGGCATAACCATTACCCAACTCTACTGGGTCAAGCGCGCTTTTGATCTGAAAGAAGACGAATTTGAAAGGACGGTATTCACCGCGCTGTACAACGTTGCTCAACAGATTTACGAAATCAATCAGACACCATCTCCTGCAGCTAATCCTGTGAAACAGGTATCGACCAATTATTTCGTAGTGATGGCAAACAACGAAATGGATCCCGGTCTGATCGAATACCTGCTGCGGAACGAGTTTGAAAAGCGCAACCTGATCGTCGATTTCGAATATGGCGTTTATGACTGCAGCAGGTCCGCGATGCTTTACGGCGACTATGTACCACTCCGTACAGCCAAAGACAAGATCACCAGTAAGCACTTCCCGCAATGGGCGAGTCAGGGTTATCATTTCGGTGTACAGTTTCCAAACCGCGAGGCTCACCTGCTCAACCAGATGGGCATCTGGTCATTCTCATCCATTGTGTTGCTGCTCGTGATCGTTTTTTTTGCTTATACGCTATTCGTTATCCTTAAGCAAAAACGGCTGTCGGAAATCCAAAAGGACTTCATTAACAACATGACCCATGAGTTCAAAACGCCGATAGCAACGATTGCTGTTTCCGCCGAAGTGCTCAAGAGTCCGGATATCCTGCACCAACCCGAGCGGCTCAGGAATTATACTTCGATCATTGAAAAAGAAAACACCCGCCTGAAGCACCATGTTGACCGGGTATTGCAGATGGCGCAGCTTGACAAGGAAGGTCACGGCTACAAGAAGGAGCAGGTTGATCTGCATCAGCTGCTTGACGACGCCGTTGCCAATCTCGCGATTGCCCTCGAAGAAAACACGGGCAGCATCCGGATTGAGAAGGGCGCGAGCAGGACTATCG
>CBKWFZ010000495.1:0-3860 GCA_966673785.1 uncultured bacterium | reverse complement strand
AATATCGATCGCACGCGCGTCGATCAGCTTGATAAATTCCTCCTTCAGATAGATATCCTCGCCGGTACACGTCGGCGTTTCAATCGCGTCAGATATCGTCTTCCAGTGTTCCGTAAATTTCCAGGGGATCAAATCTTCGAGCCACGCAAGCCGGTACTTCTCAACAGCGCGACCAAGCCTGATCGCATTATTATGGTCGAAATGTCCGTAGTGATCCGATGCCAGCGGCACCTCGTAACCTATCTTTTCCCTCACATAGGCCACGCGTTGCACAAGAATGTCGAGCCCTTTATCCGTGATTTGTACCTGCGTGAAGGGGTGTTCGGTAGCGCCGTACGTCATGGGCTCATTCGTCCACTGGCGGCCAATATCCCAGAAGTTGCTATTTGCGACGGTTCCCGGGATTCCCTTCAGCAGTTCAATACCGAAGTCCATTTTAAGAAACGTATATCCCTCCTGGTCCATCCGCTTCGCGACTCGGGCTTTGAAGTCGGCTTCATCTCTTCCTTCAGGGGTATCCGCATAAAGGCGCACCTTATCGCGATATTTCCCTCCAAGCAACTGGTACGCAGGAACATTATACGCTTTGCCCGCGAGATCCCACAATGCCATTTCCACTGCACACACGCCGCCACCCTGGCGTCCATGAAATCCGAACTGCTTGATCCGTTTAAAAATCTGCTCAACATTGCACGGATTCATTCCAAGTATCCTGCTTTTGAGAAACAGTGCGTATCGCCAGGAGGCACCATCCCGGACTTCGCCGAGTCCATAGATTCCCTGGTTGGTGTCAATGCGTATAATAGGACAACGCGCGTGACCATTCATCACGACGGCGTAGCGCATATCAGTGATCTTAAGGTCAGATGGAGCAGAGTTCCGGTTCACACGCGAGGTACTTTGCGCAAGCACGTCTTCGATGGGGTTGAACATCAATCCGCCGAGGAATATGCCGCCCATTCCGGCCTTCCTGAAGAAGTCGCGTCGTCCGTTCGGTTCCGATGAAGTCTTTGCGTCGCTATCCTGAAGGGAGTCTGCTATTCCCAGGCGGCTTAAGTATTTTTCTGAAGGAGTTTGCATAGGTATAAGTTGTTGTTTTTTAGTCTATTACCAGGTACGGCTTTTCATGTATGCATCGAGTTCCTGCCGGGTCATCGGTAACTTGTCCGGATTGTTATCCAGCCACTTGAGAAAATCCTTTTTGATGTCGTCGGTCCATTGCTGATCGATCTGGCCGGGCGTGTACTTACCCTCACGTAGGCGTTGGTGGCCAAACTGATCCCGAAGCGCGATAAACTCTGCCTGAATCACGATCTCTTCCACGAGGTGTGCCGGAATAAAAATAACACCACCCTTCTTCGCGAGCACTGCATCGCCAGGGAGCACAGTAGCCCTTCCGATGCGGATCGGAACGTTAATGCCGCCAAGCATCATCTCCTGTATATAAGACGGATCATAACCTTTGATCCATGCATTGAATCCCTCGATCTTTTCGAGTCCCTCGGTATCGCGCACCGAACCATAGAAAATAACGCCATTTTTCGACTTGCTGTAGATAGAATTGCCAAGGTTGTCGCCGATCAACGTACCATCGACGATTTTTCCGTAGCTGTCGGCGACGTAGATATCGCCAGGTTTCAGCATATCGATAGGCCATGAGTTGAAATTACCGATCCTCTTTTCCTCCTTACCCCTGGCGCGAACAAGCTTGTCATAGTCGTCGCGTTTCGGAAGGTATTGGACCGTTAGCGCTCTGCCTGTCATTACAATGTCCGGCCTGAGCACCATCCAGTCCCCTTCAAACTGATTATTGTATCCTTTTCCGCGCAATACACCCCACGCCTCCTCAAGCGAAATGTTCTTAAGTCTTTCGAGAAGTTTGTCCGGAACATGGGGCCGTCCGTCGGGAAGGCGTTCACCTTTCCATTCCGCGGTGATCGCGATGATCTGGTCGCGCGTGTAGGTGACATGTTGTGAAAAAAGAGGGGCACAAAAAAGCAGGAATGCTTTTGCCAAAAGCACTGAATTTAGCTTCATAGAGTAGATAAAATGTTTGGTTTATCCGGACGATGTGCGCTGCCGGATGCGCAATGACCAGTTGAGCCAAGTTAGGGCATTTCATCAAAAACGCAAACCCGTACCTGCCTGTAACGACGATCCCGGGCCGTGTTTTTATGTAAACGGCCTATTTTCCGAAACGACGGCGACATGTCTGGCACTTCGGGTTTGGAAACTATCGGAAAAAAAAACCGTAATTGGCTGTATGAATTCAAAACGAAGGATTGCGCTCCTTTTAACTCTCGTGTTTCTTCTGCCAGCGTTGGCCTTCTCCGTTTATGAATTTTCATCCCTCGACCGCGACGAGGAAATGATCCAGACTATCTACACAAAACAGCTTGAAGCAATATTGTTCAGTGTAAACCAGTATTCCGACGACGTTCTGGGAAACTGGGTGTCGCGCGTGGAGACGGATCTTTATGCAGATACCACCACGACCGGAAATCCCCGCAGGATTCAGGATCTCCTTTCGCTGAACGAGTCGCTGGTTGGAATCTTTATTGGTGCCCCCGGCGACACGTCGCGGATAGACCGGATATTCGAACATCCCGATATGCAGCAGGGAAGCGAGATCTGGACAGCCGTCGGTACTGCAATTTCACGTCACGGAAATATCGCAAGCCTCATCCGTTATAAACGAAGCGGATTTCAAAAGATCGAGCAGCTAGATCTCGCCACGCGCGGCTTTAGCGGCGTAGTGTTTATCGTCGAACCGCAACGCGGAGACTATCGGGTGGCCGGATTTGTAATCGACACCGAATTGTTTATCGAAAGCAACATTGGTCCGCGACTTCAGACGATCGCACGCGACCAGTTTGCGTTGTCCGTAGTTCGCAGCGGCACCGATTCCGTAGTCTACGCGACAGCGCAAGGCGGTGCCGATAGCCTTCGCGCTGAGGCTGTAACAAAAGACTTCTGGATCTTTCCGGATTACGCATTGGGAATCAGAGCCAGCGGCACAAGTCTTAGTCAGATCGTCAGGGAAAGAACAAAAACAAACCTGATCCTGCTCGCCGGCCTGAATATCGTCCTTATTACTGCTGTCGTGCTCGTCTTTCGGAATCTCCGCCGCGAGGTTGATCTGGCCCAGAATAAATCGGAGTTCGTCTCAAACGTATCTCATGAAATACGCACACCGTTGGCCGTGATCAGCATGTTCGCTGAAACACTCGAATTAAATCGCGTCGCAAGCGATGAAAAACGGCAGGAGTATTACCGCATCATCAGCCAGGAGACGCAGCGCCTGTCCGGGATCGTCAACAGGATACTCAATTTCAGCCAGGCCGAAACAAAGAAGCGGGTTCTCCATCCCGAGACGTTGAGTCCCGGAGACGTAATACGTGACCTTCTTCGCACATATGACTTCCATCTTCGGAACAAAGGTTTCGATTATTCGTATTCAGAAGTCGGGAAAGTATGGGTGCGCGCTGACCGCGAGGCGATGGAGGAAGTTATGGTAAACCTGATCGACAATGCGATCAAGTACAGTAAAGAGCACAAGCGCCTTGAAATAGAGACGCAAACGGATGGTTTGTTTGTAATAATAAGCTTCAGGGATTATGGAATCGGAATTTCACCGGAACACCAACAGAAGATATTCGACAAGTTTTATCGCGTTCCAACAGGCGACCTGGCCAAGAGCCGCGGTACCGGTCTCGGCCTCGCGCTTGTCAAGCAGTTGATGGAGGCGCAGCAGGGCAAAGTCACGGTGGAAAGTCAGCCAGGAAAGGGGTCCACATTCAGGTTATTTTTTCAACGGGTTTAATCAGGCAGTTTTGATACGCATATTAATAATAGAAGAC
>CBKWFZ010000494.1:0-3866 GCA_966673785.1 uncultured bacterium | reverse complement strand
TTACTGCCTTTTTCGGCCGTTCAGCTACTTTGTCTTTGGCCTTTTCCTTCTTGTCAAAGTCCAAAACAACCGGTGCTGCAATGAACACTGAAGAGTAAGTTCCGATTACGAAACCAACCAACAGGGCAAAAGAGAATCCTCTCAACACTTCGCCTCCGAACATAAGCAACGCCACAACCACCAGGATCGTTGTTCCGGACGTAATCAGCGTACGGTTCAGTGTGCTATTGATCGCTTCATTAAAGATCTTCATGCGATCGTGAACGGTTCCAAGCCCCAGATATTCCCGGATCCGGTCATAGATAATCACCGTATCGTTGATGGAGTAACCAATGACCGTAAGAATCGCGGCGACGAATACCTGATCGACCTCAAATGATAGCCCGAACGCTCTGGCTATCGCAAACGCAGCAAATACGAATATAGCATCGTGTGCAAGAGCCACAATGGCGCCGGCGCTGAACTGCCATTTGCGGAACCGTAGCAGGATATATAGGAAGATCACCACTAGCGACAGGACGGCGGCTTCGACGGCTGAGGTTTTGATATCATCCGCGATCGTCGCTCCAACTTTGGATGAACTGGAAATTGTAAAGTGAGAATCATCGACTTTCGAGTCATCGGAAACATACTGCATGCCGGTAAATTTCTCGATGCCACTCACGAGCGCAGCCTTCACCGTTTCATCGGCATTCTCAGAATCTTCATTGATGAGATACGACGTCGTAACCTTCACGACATTGTTACCACCGTAATTCTTAACCTCCGTTCCGACGTTTTCGAAGCTTTCAGAAAGGGCGACCTTCATATCCGTAGCAACAACAGGCTTGCTGAAACTTACCACGTAGGATCTTCCGCCCTTGAAGTCCACGCCGAAATTAAGACCACCCTGAATGATGATCAGAATGATCCCAATCGCTATCACAGTAGAAGAAAAGATGTAAGCCATCTTACGTTTGCTCAGGAAGTCGATATGGTATTGAGAAAGATCGTAGCCCGAGATCGCGGTAGTGAATGTAACCTTCGCGTCATCACCTTTTTTCGCAACCAACCATTCAATCACAACCCTTGATATGTAGACAGCGGTAAAGAATGTGGTCGTAATACCGACCATCAGCGTGATCGCAAAGCCTTTGATCGGACCCTGACCAAGCAGGAACAACATCAACGCAGTGAGGAAGGTCGTGATGTTGGAGTCGAAAATAGTCCAGAAAGATTTCTTGTAACCGAGTGCAATGGCTTCACGGAGGCGCTTCCCCTGACGGCGTTCTTCCCGCACGCGTTCAAAAATAATGACGTTTGCGTCGACAGCCATACCCATGGTAAGTACGATACCTGCGATCCCGGGAAGCGTTAGTGCTGCATCAAGCTGCGCTAATATCCCAAGTACGAAGAAGATGTTGAAGACAAGGGCGAGGTTTGCAACTCCGCCGGATTTGCCATAATAAGCGACCATGAAAATAACCACGAGCGCGAGTCCGCACACCATCGATACTACACCCTGATTTTGAGCAACCTTGCCGAGCGTAGGACCAATCATTACTTCTTCAATGATATGGGTCGGTGCGGGTAGTGAACCCGCTTTGAGCACGTTCGCCAGATCGGTCGCTTCCTCTGTAGTGAAGTTGCCGGAGATGATGGAGTTACCAGTGGGTATTTCCTGATTTACCGAAGGCGCCGAATACACGGTATTGTCAAGCACAATCGCAATCCTGCCCTTTGGCGTCCTGCCGGAGACTTCGCCAGTCCATGATTTCCAAACCCGGGTGCCTTGTGCATTCATGTTCATGCTTACGGCCGGATTTCCCCTTTCATCAATGTCCTTGCGTGCATCGGTGATCGCTTCGCCGGTGAGTTTCGCCTTGCCACCACGTGGAATCTCCAGGAAGAAAAGGTCGAGACCCTCGAATCCTGACTGCGTCTCTGCTTTGTTCGCCCAATAAACACCGACGTTCCTCGGGAGCATCGCTCTAATCTCAGGTCTTCTGAAAATCGCATTGATTTTGGCAGTATCCTCTACGTTATACCGGAACGGTACTTGCGGGTTACTGAGGGCGAACAGCGGCGAGATGTTATTGTTCTGCAAAGAATCCAATCCTCTGCCTGTTTGCGTGGTGTCGCTTTCAACAGCTGTGCTGTCTCCGAGGAGGTCGGAAAGATTTCCCGTCTTCGCTTCGCCTTTACTCGCCGTAGCGGATTGCTGCTGTTCCTGGACAAGCTTCTGATTGATACTAAGCAACGACGAGTTCAGTGTCGTCGGTTCAAGTACATCCCAGAACTCCAGCCGTGCCACGCCCTGGAGCAGCTTGCGCACACGCTGTGGGTTATCTGCGCCGGGTATTTCGATTTGAATTCTACCGCCCGGAATACGCTGAATATTCGGTTGGGAAGTTCCGAACTGATCGAGTCGATTTCGCAGGATCGTAAACGACCTGTCAACAGCACTTTCAATTTCTGACGCGATTACCGCCTTAACGGCCTGGTCAGAATCGTTTGTCGCAATTCTGCCCTTTGTGCTTGGATTCGCAAATACCGATGCCAGACGCTTGTCGGGATTTGCAGCTTTGAACGCATTGAAAAACAGATCAGCGAAATTTTCCTGGCTGTTTCGTTGCGCCAGACGCGCATCGCGTAACGCTTTCTGGAAAGTTGAATCCTGGCTGTTTCCGCTTAAGACTTTAATGATTTCTACGGGAGAGACTTCCAGCGTGACGTGCATACCACCCTGGAGATCCAGACCAAGGCCAAGCTCGTTGTCCTTTACTTCTTTGTACGTGTAGTCGGTGCCAAACAGGCTATACACCGGCGTGTTCCAGACCGAATCCAGATAACGCTGTTTTTTGTTCAAATCAACGATGCCGCCTGCGTCGGTGGCATATTCGATAGCATCCTGATTGATGCTCCGCGCTTTAAATGTGAAGGAGAGGTAATACAGGCAAAGTGCCGTTATTACTACCGTCAACACGATAACTAATCCTTTGTTTTGCATAATAAAAATAAGATGATGAGTAAATCTTTAAATCAAGAAAGGTCCATGAATGACCCGATGCACCGGCTGGTCGTCAGGGAGCGTTCGGCGATATGATTGCCCCCAGCAACGCCGAAAAGAATTGCGTCAACGGATCGGCTACCGGATGAACGAAGGATGCGGTTTCCCGTTCCGTAAAATCGAGTTCGAAAAGGCAGGATGCCTGATTGATAAAGTGAATTACAACCGGAGCCGGGAGGCTTGAAACAGACACCGTAACCTGTCGTCCCGGAGCATCGCTCTCCTGTGTCTGATCCGGTTTTTCGTCACCCGTTTCCGTCTTAGCGATATCGGTCGAGGTGATTGTAACCGGTATCGACTGCAGGAAAATTACTGACACCGCGACGAGAAGTCCGGCGACGAGCGTCAAATATTTTCCTGTTCTGTTTCTCATAAAGATTGAGGCCAGCAAAAATAGTCAATGGTTCCGATATTTTTCTATTGCCCTGACGGGTGAACGGAATAATTTGGAGAATAATTCATGAGATTCATCAGCAATGACAGGGGCGAATGCCGGTTAGCCGGCAACACGCCAAAAAACAGAAGCGCCCACGATTTCTCGCGGGCTTTCTTAATTAAAGGTAGGCAACGACTTACCTCCCATCCCGATAGCTATCGGGACAGTACCATCAGCGCTGACGGCCTGCCTGTTAACCATGAATAGTGTATGACATCATAAGAAAGAGCAGACACGACTGCCGGTAGCAGAGCCGGGCTCAACGAAACAAAAAAGCCCACGATTTCTCGCGGGCTTTCTTAATTAAAGGTAGGCAACGACTTACTCTCCCATCCCGATAGCTATCGGGACAGTACCATCAGCGCTGACGGCCTGCCTGTT
>CBKWFZ010000493.1:0-3868 GCA_966673785.1 uncultured bacterium | reverse complement strand
TACTCATTTTTATTTTCCTGCAAAGCATGATCAGCTATTGGAGAGGGGGGAAGTTGTACTTTGCGGCGCGCATCCAGTTATTTTTGAATCTGGCTTTTTTTCTTCCGTTGGTGATTGTGAGTATCATGAGCCTTCGCGTTACAAACAGTTCTTCCGAGAACCAGATGTACCAGGAATACCTTTCGCGTACCCGGCGATTCAGTGAGCAGATCGCTTCGCAGTTGCACCGTAATCTCGTCACCTCATTCGAGCCGATGAGCAGCTTTGCCAGCGAACTCGCCGACCTTGCGTCGCTGGCCAACCTCGATGCGAATATCTATTACATCAACGGGACGCTTCTTGCCACGAGCCAGCCGTTGATCTTCGAGAACAATTTGCTATCGGGTTACTTGAATCCGTCTGCATTTCGCAGAATAAAAAGCGGGGACGATCTTTTCATTGAAGTCGAAAAACTCGGCGGGCTTGAATATTATTCCGCTTACGCGGCGCTCAAGGCACCATCCAGTGGCGCTGTAATCGGGATCGTGGGCGTTCCATTCTTTCAATCCGTTTATTCATCCGAGAAGAATCAGATCAGCATTCTTGCCAACATCCTGAATATCTTCGCGCTTGTATTCGTCATTCTTGTTGCGCTGTCATATTTCGTCACACGATGGCTGACGTTTCCCCTGACATTCATTACCCAGTCGCTTCGAAGGACGTCGCTGACGAGAACCAATCAACCCCTGGTCTGGAAGAGTGACGATGAAATCGGATTGATGGTAAAGGAATACAATCAGATGTTATATTCCCTGAGCGAGAGCAAAGCTGAACTTGAACAGACGCAGCGTGAAACTGCGTGGCGTGACATGGCGCAGCAAGTAGCGCATGAAATTAAGAATCCGCTTACTCCCATGAAGCTTACGCTTCAGCAACTCGAACGGTCACTCGAAACCGGGAAGGCGGGGCCGGAAAAGGTTCAGAAGGCAGTCGCTTCGCTGCTTGCCCAGGTACACACGCTGAATGATATCGCATCGTCATTCAGCGCCTTCGCCAAAATGCCGGAGCCTGTAATGAAACCGCTTGAGATTACGACGTTGCTTCGGCGGATCGTTGACCTTCACAGTCAGGAGGGGGAACTCAGGCTCGACATTCCTTCAAGGGAGATATGGATACACGGTGATGAGCAGTTGCTGGGACGGACATTCAGCAATATTATTTTAAACGCCTTCCAGTCGGCTGTGCCTGGCGATGCGATAAAGATTATTGTCACCGCGTCAATTGAATCGGACCGTGTGACGATCACGTTTCAGGATAACGGGCGGGGAATTGAGCCGGAAGTCGCGGAGCGAATTTTCATTCCGCATTTCACAACCAAGAAATCGGGCTCGGGTCTTGGACTCGCGATTGCGAAACAGGCTATCGAGCACATGAAGGGCAGACTTTGGTTCACGACCGAACCGGGAAAAGGATCCGTGTTTTATATTGATCTTCCCCTCGCAAAAACGGGAGTGCATGAGCTCCGATTATGAGCCGGTTTCCGGCAATTCGTTACTCACATACATATTGCCGTTGAGCATGGCGGGATGTTCAGCGATTCTCACACCCTGATAAGTCGAGATAACGGCGATGTCGGGTGCCTTTTCTTTCTTTTGAATCGCCTCACGGACAGCGCTGCTTTCATCTGGCGAAACGACCAGGTAGAGCGGCGCTTCGCCGCGATGTGCTTCCTTGTATTGCTCGATCAGCATGTCAACCCGTGCCAGCAAATCCATAGATGATTTTTTTTTACGTGTGACAAAAATGTGATGCCTGCCTGCTGAACTGGCATCCGATTTTCATGAATTCAGGCAATAAACTGATTTCAACTTATGAATCTGAAAGCTACCGTTGGTGGATTTGCAGGGGCATGCGCCCTGACACTGATAAATGAGGGCATTGCCAGAATTGACACGAAGGCTCCGCGTCTTGACCTCCTTGGGATGAATGCGGTTGCAAAACTTGTTAAAAGCCCGGCATCCACGCCTGACTTCGTGAAAAAGGTCCTTCCCATGTCCGTTGTCGGTGACCTGGTCAGCAACACGCTGTATTACGCCCTGGCAAGCGGAGCGTCGAAGCAGCGCACACTTATCCGTGGAGCATTGCTGGGGCTGGGCGCCGGTATCGGTGCCGTTGCTCTTCCAAAGCCAATGGGTCTGGATGAAAAAACTACGAATCTCACGCCGCGTACCCAGGCAATGACGGTTCTCTATTACGTCGTTGGTGGCCTTATCGCAGCAGCAGCAATTAATGCGATAGACAAAGAAAAGCGTTAACCGTAGGCACCGTTCGACGATCCGATAAGAGCAGGGCAGTTGCGCCAACGATTCAGTTGCATTTTCAGTTTGAAACTGAAAGGAGACCCGCCATGCTCAGAGAATGTTTGATCACCGATCCAATTGTCATTATTGAAGACGATGCCGACGACCGGTATCTGATGAAAAGGATCCTGCAACGCCTGCATGTCAATGCAGAGTTAATCTTTTTTTCCAGCGGAACTGAAGCCTTCGACTACCTTCGGACCACCGACCGGAGCACGTTTCTGATTTTTTGCGACATTAATCTGCCGTTGATGAACGGCCTGGAACTGCGTGCAAAGATCTGTGGTGATGAGCGTCTTCGTAGAAAATGCATCCCCTTTGTTTTTATATCAACAGCTGCGACCCATGCAGATGTCACCCACGCATATGAGATGGCTGTGCAGGGCTTCTTTCAAAAGGAATGCTCTATGGAGGAAATGGAAAACACGGTTGAGATGATCATCGGCTACTGGAACAAATGCAAACATCCCGGCCGGTTTTGCTGAACCAATTACGTTTACTTTACCAGAGATAAAACAGGAGCAACAGACCAACGAATACCATGCAGCTTGTAAGCAGGAGTGTCAGCACAATCCCGGAGGCGTACTTTCCCTCGAAGAGTTGTTTTTCGACTTGCCGGTATCGCAGAAACGCAAGCACGGACATTACGATTGCGATTACAACCAGCGCGATCCCGGCCTTATAAGAGTATCCCGCTTCAGGCAGAACGATCTTCCCGTCTGCAAGTAATGCGATTTGATTGATAAACAGACTGAATTTTACAGCCACAAACCCAAACGCCATAATAGCAATACCGGTTCTGATCCATGCGAGGAAGGTGCGTTCATTCGCCAGGGAATCTGTTGGAGTTGGACGTTTTTTTTCTTTTGTTTCCGACATACGAGACCAAGATAAGGTAAATTTGGTTTGATGTCACTTGAAGACAAGTATAAGATGATGTGGGAAGCCGCGGTGCCGGCAATTGCATCGGGTGCCGTCGATGTAGATCACTTCCTCAATGGCGGGAACGATCGCCGGTTTGGCGTGACGCTGCTTGCCCGGCCAGGCGAGGACGTCGCCAACAAGACAGAGCCATTCCGGCGCGAGCTTCAGCGACTTGAACCAAAACAATATCACTATCCGGTGAGCGATTTGCACTTTACCGTTATGTCGATCATTTCATGCCGGGAGGGAATCAGGCTTTCGGACCTTAACCTGGAGGGATACATTGAGATTATTGGTGGTGCGCTGAGTGGCATGATGTCACTTAACATCGACTGCCGGGGTGTAAGTGCGTTTCGCGGCGGCGTGCTTCTTCAGGGTTTTCCCCGCGGCAATGCAGTGGACCTGATCAGGGACAACATCCGCAGCCGCTTTCAGAACTCCACCTGTCTCCACTCGATTGACAGTCGCTACCGTATCGATATTTGCCACAGCACACTAATGCGTTTTGCACGCCGGCCATCCGAACCTTCGAAACTTTTGTCGTTACTCAGCGGGAATCGTTTGACGGAATGGGGCACCAGTCACATCTCGAGTCTCGAACTCGT
>CBKWFZ010000492.1:0-3873 GCA_966673785.1 uncultured bacterium | reverse complement strand
CTCAATTGTGCGCGATGGCGCGGGTGTTTCGGCTGGATCTGGTGAATCGGGTACAGGCTCCGGCGCAGGCGAAAAATCGGGGTCGCAGGGCAGGCCGGGTGCCGGAGCGTGCTGTTGCGCCGGTGGAGCGGGGAGGGTATAGCTTCCGTAGAACTTAAGTAAACTGCGGTCGATTCCCGCGAGTATATACGGACGGAAAAAGTTTGAACGGGTTTGTATGATGGCCAACGGAAATGCGTTTAACTGCAGTTCATAATTCCTGAGCGTCAGCTTTTCGGTCATTGCGCTTGAAGGCGAAAAGTAGCCTGCGCGGATTTTGCCATGAACAACGTTGCCTCCGACTACAAGTCCCAGCGAAAAGCCCTCCTCCTTTGTTTTAAGGCCGTCGATTGCCGGGATGTTACTATTAAGCAGAAATGTCTTTGTGCCCATCGCAGCTTCCACACCGATGTAGGTATTCGGATAGCGGAAGGATTTTTCGCGGTAGTTCTGTCCGGATACCGTCAGCGCTCCGATGTTTAACAGCGCCAGCATCAGGATGGCCAGAGCCGGTTGTTGAGGTGATCTTTTCATTTCCTGCTTGTTTGATCGATCAAAGGTGCGAAGTTCAATCTCCTCCGGACTCAGGGATTTTACTGATTTTCAAAAATCAGGGTTTTGGTGTTGTGCAGAATCTTGCTTGCCGTACACGGAGGTTATTCCGCCCGGTTTTATACAAACCGGACGCTTGACGCATCGCCCGTGGCATCATCTTTTACCGGAGGCATCATCTTTTTACAAATGTCCACGTCATCCAAAATGGTATGACGACAGGTAGTGTTACCGTTGTATATGCGGTGCGCTGTCAGAAATTAGTTTGTGAATCAAAATATGTCTATGATGAAGTCGATGATCTTAAACAAAAAAAATCCTTTCTATTATCTTTTGCTCTTTGCTTTTCTCGCATTGCCGTTTACTGCATGCGATGATGACGATGACGATAATGTTGTCGATCCGGTCGAGGTTGCTTACGTATCGCTGTATCATGCGTCGCCCAATGCACCATCGCTGGACATCCTTATGGAGGACCGCCAGATCAACTATTATCCCTTGCAATACAACCGATACACCGGCTACCTCAATTTTATCGCAGGCGAGCGTGACATGAGCGTCAGACCGGCAGGTGATGCCAACGTGATTATCGATACAACGCTGACTTTCACGGAAGGCAATGCGTATTCACTCTTTTATGTGAACCGTCTTGCCAATATCGAGGCGATGCTGGTTGAAGACGATTTTGAGATACCTGCGGAGGGTAAGGCCGCGGTGCGGTTTATCCATCTTTCTCCTGATGCCCCGGAAGTCGACCTTGTTCGTAGCGAAGGCGACGACGATGCCGGCGAGGCAGTTGGTGATGCCGTCGGATACCGTGAGGTAACCGATTTCATGACAGTCGATAGCGGCGTTCAGTCGTTTATGGTGAATATTGCCGGAAGTGAAGACGAAGTGTTGAATATTCCCGACATCAATCTCGTTTCAGGAGGAGTATATACCATTGTTGCACGTGGATTTGTCGAACCGCCCGCCGGAAACGAGCGCGGCCTTGGCGCACAGATCCTTATCAACTATTGATAATTCCATTTCGTAAACCATTGCGGATCGCCCGCGCTGCATCTGTCTTTAAAACGCCTTTCGGGGCGTTTTTTCTTTATTCAAGCAGGCATCGTTTTTTTAAAGTATTTTTGTGTTTTGGAGGCTCTGAAAACAAAGGTCGCATCGAAAGCCGTTCGGAGTACATTCAACCAGTTTTACGACGACACGATCAATATCCAATATAGACAACGGAAAATTCTGAGCATCTTTGACCCCATGGTTGAGATCTTTGCCGGACCTGACATGAAGAATAGATGAAGAACAAAGTACGACTGCTGCGAATCACAACTGTTCCCATCTCGCTTAAACTCCTGCTTGGTGGGCAGCTGAATTACTTTCGCAACAAGAAATACGACGTCCTGGCTGTCAGCGCGGATGGCACCGAGGTCATTCAGGAAAAGATTAACGGTGTCAACCACCAGGCAGTGCCGATGACCCGCAGGATCACCCCGGTTCAGGACCTGATTTGCCTGATTCAGCTCATCATCATTATTCGCGATTTCAAGCCGCACATCATCCATTCCCATACGCCGAAGGCCGGACTACTCGGTATGCTTGCCGGACGGATATGTGGAACTCCGGTGCGAATCCATACCGTCGCGGGACTTCCGCTTATGGAAAAGAAAGGCTGGGTCAAAAAGCTTTTGGTCGCCATGGAAAAGCTTACGTATGCATGCGCAACGCATGTGTTCCCAAACTCGCTCGGGCTGCGGAAGTATATCGAAGAAAACATAACCATATCGCCCAAGTTTGGCATTATCGGCCAGGGAAGCAGCAACGGTATCGATACAATGATTTTCAGCCGGCGCCAACAGCTTGAGGAATCCGCAGCAACGATTCGGCAGAAGTATGGCATCGGCCCCGGCGATATTGTGTTCAGCTTCGTCGGCAGGGTCGTAGGGGATAAGGGCATCCGCGAACTCGTCGAGGCCTTCCAGATCACGCGGGAGCGACTCCCTAAGAAACGTGTCTTCCTGTTGGTGGTCGGACCTCTTGAACAGGACCTCGACCCGATCCCCGAGGATGATCTGCTGTTCCTTACGGAGGATGAAGGAGTTGCCCTTGCCGGTTACCAGGCCGATGTCCGGCCGTGGATCATGGCATCGGATATCTTTGTCTTTCCCAGCTACCGTGAAGGCTTTCCCAACGTGGTCATGCAGGCGTCATGCCTTGAGGTGCCTTGCATCGTGACCGACATTAACGGATGTAACGAGATCGTACGCCATCAGGAAACCGGTCTGATCGTCAAGCCAAAGGAAGTTGAAGGGCTGGCGCATGCGATGATCATGCTCGCCCTTGATCAGGAAATGCGTCAGCGGATGGCGCAGTCTGCGCGCGAGTATGTTTCGCTCCATTTTGATCAGCGCCAGATCTGGGAAGAGATCAACCGGACATACGAAGACGCGCTAAGAGCGTATCGTACGAAAAAGGCAAACGCAGAAGGATCATATCGCCGCTTTGTCAAGCCGGCTCTTGACAGGTTGGTCGCATTCGTTGCGCTCGTTGTGGCGTCACCGGTGATGCTGCTTTGTATGGCGATACTCGCAATCGTAAACAAGGGTCATGTCTGGTTCACACAGGCCCGTCCGGGTAAACATGGCAAAATGTTCCGCGTGTTGAAGTTCCGGACGATGACCAACGAGCGCGACGCAAATGGCGTATTGCTACCTGACGACGTGAGGCTCACGCCTGTCGGAAAATTCATTCGCAAGACTTCGCTTGATGAGCTTCCTCAGTTGCTTAATGTGCTGAAGGGCGACATGTCTTTCGTCGGACCGCGGCCATTGCTTGAAGAATACCTTCCGCTGTACAACGATGAGCAACGGTTGCGCCATACGGTGAGACCTGGAATTACGGGCTGGGCGCAGGTAAACGGACGCAACGCGGTGGCGTGGGAGCAGCGCTTCGCGTACGATGTGTGGTACGTGAAGAATCAATCATTTGCCCTGGATATGAAGATCCTTTTTATGACGGTGGCCAAGGTCTTCCGCGCTGAGGGTATCAGTAGCGGAACGTCGGCGACCATGGAAAAGTGGACCGGAAACCGCCCTGTTACGCCATCCACCAACGGCTCGCACAAGCATTCCCGAGCCGGCGGCAACGGCAGTAGGCGGTCAAACGCCCATAACCCCGAGGCTTTCGTCGACGCGTCGGGGATCCGGGATATTCATCAAAATTGAATTTTCGCCATCGTCCTTGCGTTCCCTTGCGCCTTCGCGATGAAGGAGTTTCAAGTTTCAA
>CBKWFZ010000491.1:0-3877 GCA_966673785.1 uncultured bacterium | reverse complement strand
ATGGGAAATTGCCCTGGTTCAGGAAAAATAGCGTATTTTTAGCCATCCCTACCGCTTCAATAATGGAACAATCGAAAGCTGTGTCCGAATCGCAGACAATCATTACAGAACTCATGATTCCCTCATATGCGAACTTCGGAGGAAAGATACACGGCGGAATTCTGTTGTCGCTTATGGACAAAGTGGCGTACGCATGCGCAAGCAAACACTCCGGAGCGTACTGCGTAACCGTTTCTGTCGACAAGGTTGAATTCCTTCAGCCGGTGGAGGTTGGTGAACTCGTTTCGCTGCATGCATCCGTTAACTATGTCGGAAGGTCTTCCATGATTATCGGCATCCGTGTGGAGGCGCAAAACGTCAAACTTGGAACCATCAAGCATACAAATTCGTGCTATTTTACGATGGTCGCCAAAGGTGACGATGAACGCCCGACACTGGTACCGCGACTTATTCTCGAGCATCCGGAACACATCAAGCGTTTTATCGAAGCGATGAAGATGCGCGAGCTTAAAACAAAAATGAATGACGAAATGAACGACGCCAAATCGCATATTCACCTTGAGCAGGCCTCGGAATTACTCAAAGATGAGCGTTGCATTATACGCATACCCTAACCATCCGCAATTGCCCTGTAAACCACCCGTTATTTTCAATATTCAACCGGAAAGTTTTATTTTTCTGCAAGGTTGTTCAAAAACGTTATTATCCCGGTTATGAAGTTTTTGCGCGTTTTGCATACGGGTTACGGCCTTGTGGTTTTTATCATTCTCTTCCTGCTTTTCTTTCCGTTTCTTCTCATACCCATACTTTTCCCGAACCTGTTTCACCTGACAGGTGTGTTAAACCGATGGTGGGCCCGGCTCCTCTTTTTTTTCGTTTTCATTCCCTTTCGTACGGAATACCGGTTCCGGCACATGCCGCGGAAACAATTCGTGTTCTGTCCGAATCACTTTTCCTATCTGGACATTCCAACGGTTGCGCTGAATCGCTATAACACAATTTTTGTAGGCAAAAGCGATATGGAAAACATACCGCTGTTTGGCTTTATGTACCGCAGACTTCATATTACGGTTAACCGGTCCAGTTTGAAAAGCAGATCGAACACCCTTAAACGTTCGCTGCAGGCCATTGACGAAGGCAAAAGCCTTGTGATCTTTCCGGAAGGTGGAATTATCACCGAAGGAGAACCAGAAATGAGCAAATTCAAGGACGGCGCTTTCCGCGTGGCGATCGAGAAACAAATCCCGATCGTACCTGTGACGATTCCCTATAATTGGATAATTTTGCCGCCGAACGAATTTCTGCTTCGGTGGCACCGGCTACGCATAATCTTTCACGAGCCGATATCCACAGCAGGACTTAGTATCAATGATGTTGACGATCTCAAAAAGAAGGTTTTCTTGATCATTGAATCCGAATTGAAGTTACACCTGGGTAGCAAATGAAGATAGACCGCGCATTACTTGACAAGATAGCACATCTGGCACGCCTTGAGATCGATGAAAACGATGTCGAAAAGATGATGCAGGATATGACCGCGATCGTCGAATGGGTTGAAAAACTGAAAGAGGTCGACACGGAGGGTGTGGAGCCGCTTACGACGATGAGCTTCGAAGTAAATGCGCTTCGCGATGACGTGGTTGGAAAACACTTGCCTCGCGAACGCGCGCTTCATGGCGCTCCCAAAGCTGACGATGAGTTCTTCCGCGTACCCAAAGTGCTCGATTAGGTTTTCCTGCCCGGCTCATCTGTGACGCCGGCGGGCTCGGTTCCATAGTCCACTCCATCTTCATATGCATTGCCAGCGGTCGCTTTCTTCAATATAAAATATCCGGCTGTGCCTGCAAGTAACGAGGCTGCGAATATTCCGATTTTCGCCTTCATGACAAGGTCGTCGTCCGTGAAGGCCAAATTGGTAATAAACAGTGACATGGTGAACCCGACGCCGGCAAGCAACGCAACGCCCGCAATGTGACGCCAGTGAAGTCCTTGAGGAAGGCTGGCCACTCCGATTTTTTCTGCAAACCACGTTGCCCCAAGTATCCCGAAAAATTTTCCGGCAAGCAGTCCGGCGATAATCCCCATGCTGACGCCGCCGAAAAAATGATCCGTTAGAACCGAAGGGTCTATCGTTACGCCTGAATTCGCGAAAGCGAAAAGCGGCATCACAAGAAATGCGACCCAGGGTACCAGCACATGCTCGAGTCGTTGCAATGGCGGCGCGGCCTGCCGGGAAAGGTTTCCGATTTCCTGAACAGCTTCGTATTGCTCAGTCTCCAGCAACGTTTTATCGTTCGGCGGAATAGCTTTGAATCGTTCAACTGCCTCGTTCAGTGAGTCGACAAATTTGTTTTCATCAATATACCGTCGCGCGGGAATGGTCAACGCGGCAAGCACACCGGCAATGGTGGCATGGATTCCGGACATGAGAAATGCCAGCCATACGCCTCCGATACCAATTACTGCATAGAAGAGGGTGCGGCGGACGCCGAGGTAGTTTCCGAGTAAAAGCACGCCGATAAAACCCAATCCCCATAACAAGTTGGCAACGGAGATCTTGGACGTGTAGAAAAAGGCGATCACAAGTACCGCGCCGAGGTCATCGGCGATGGCCAGGGCAGTAAGGAATACTTTCAACGAAACGGGTACTCGTTTCCCCAACAACGCAAGAATACCAAGAGCGAACGCGATGTCTGTAGCCATCGGGATACCCCATCCGTGCAGACCGTCCGATCCGAGCGTGAAGGCTGCAAAAATGACCGCAGGCAGAAACATACCGCCAGCTGCTGCGATCAGCGGCAAGGCCCCCTTCTTCCAGCTTGACAGTTCCCCGCCCATGATCTCGCGCTTCATCTCAAGGCCAACCGTAAAGAAGAACATGGCCATCAAGCCGTCGTTAATCCACTCGTGCAGGGTTTTGTCAACCGAAAATCCGCTGAAGCTAAACGAGAAGTGTGTTTCCCATAACCCGTGATACCCATGAGACAATGGGGTGTTCGCTATGATGAGGGCGGCGATAGCGCTCACCAGCAGAATGATGCCGGAGGCGGACTCCTGCCCCATGTAACGCTCAAAGGGACGAACCAACTTATCAATCCTTGCTGCCATCTGACTTTATTATTCAATTGTTTCTTTCCTACCTATGTATAATTATGAGGCCTATAATCGTTTTCAAATTCGGTAGTCAACCGTTAGCTTGCACGAAAAAGTAGTTTACATGTCGTCACTGTTCTTTTGGAAAGAATGGATCCGGGAATACCGATATATCTGGTACGCAGCCGCTGCTCTCTTCTTTTTCTCGCTGGTCTATCTCTGGTATGCCTATTTCGTGGGTGCCGACGCAGTAACACATTGGGACAAACTGCAGGAGCAGCAAATCGTCAACATTAACGTCCACACCTTCAGACTCGGACCCTTTCAGATCAACATCCCCGGAGAAAGCTATGTCGTACTGGAACACTTCAGGGGAAGCGCGTTAACACCAAACGTAACCGCATACTATATAGCGCTGTCAATTCTGGCGCTTGCATTCACAATCATGATGGCCGTGGTATCCACGCTTGAAAAGTTCTGGTACTTCTTCGGGATGACGCTCCTGATCGTGTTGCTTATCAGCCTTCGATTTGAAGTACTTGGTATATTCGGCGTGTATGAACTCGCCGTCCCCGCGACCATCATTCTCCTTTATTCCGCGCCGTCACTCTACTTCAACAGTTTTCGCCCCGCTACTTCGTTTCCGGTCCGGCTGATCACCTTTTTTGGCATCACGATTCTGATCGCTGCTGTTATCTGGTTTTTTTCCAGGGAAGCATTCCCCTTTTTCCACCTCTGCCTTACAAGCTTGCCAGCGAGTCTGATCATTGCGCTACTTTTTATC
>CBKWFZ010000490.1:0-3877 GCA_966673785.1 uncultured bacterium | reverse complement strand
ATCCATATTCTGGGTTCTGATTAGCGCCGCCTTTGGATACCTGGTATACATTGAGGGGCCTTATGAGCATATGGTGGGTGACGTCATAGAAACGCTGTCGGGGGCCGATGCCGCTGTCCTTTATTTCTCCGCGTATCTGACAGAGAAGGCGCTTTCGGTCGACAACATCTTTGTGATCCTGTTAATCCTTAAATATTTCAAGGTCAAGGAAGAATATTTCCATAAAGTCCTGTTCTGGGGAATACTCGGAGCAATCATTTTCCGGGCGGTCTTCATATTTGTCGGAGCATATCTGATCCACCAGTTCCATTTTATTCTTTACATTTTTGGTGTCTTCCTGATTTACTCAGGCATACGCATCTATTTCGAAGACGACGATCAGAAAATAGAACCGGAGAAAAATCCAATCATGAAGTTTTGCCGGCGCTATTTGCCGATAACACGCGAAGACTTCGGTGGAAAGTTTCTCGTTAAACGGGAGGGGAAGTTGATGTTTACGCCGCTGTTTCTCGTGATCGTGCTTATCGAGACAACGGACCTGATATTTGCTGTTGATTCTATCCCCGCTGCGTTTGCGATCACCCAGAATGAGTTCCTGATCTACACGTCCAACATATTTGCCGTAATGGGTCTGCGGGCGATGTTCTTCCTGCTTGCAGGGATCATTGACAAGTTCTACCTGTTGCAGAAAGGGCTCAGCATTATTCTTTTCTTCATCGGGGCGAAAATGTTGCTTGAGATTTTCGACTACAACATCGGTGTGTACGCCTCATTCTCGGTTATAATCGCGACCCTGACGCTCTCGATTATTTTCTCCGTACTCGTTCCCCGAAAGGACAAAAGTGAGTCCGCCGATCCATCGACGGAACGCGAATCGTGATCAGCTCCCGTTCGAAAACAGATTCTTGGGAAGGATCTTCAGCAAGATCGGCAGTGTGAGAAAACGCTGCGGTACTGAAGTAACGGAAAACGATGGAATTGTTTTCAGGACTTCAATCAGTTGATGCCGCAGTTGCTCTTTTTCTTCAGTGGATAGCTCAAAACCTCTTGCCTTGTCAAGTAGTGCAGCAATCTTTTCCTGATTTTTCAGATCCTGCATGAGACGGCTCTTATTTCGTGCCGCAAGTTTCGTAACCCGGTCAATATATTGCTCGCTGATGTTTTGAAAGTCCTGCTTGTCCTGAAGATGATCCAGATGATTCCAGTTTTCAAGGACGAAACCTTCAATGGCGACCATACTATTTTCAAGCTCGTCTTCAGAAAAATCGAAATATTTGCAGAAGACTTTCAGAAACTCGACCTCCGCCTCTTCAACCCGCTTATCCGCCCAAATGGTCAGGATGGCGATCTCCATAAAGAACTTCTTCAGTATCCAGGAGTTTTCGGCGGGAAGGTCAATGTCCTGAATGGCAATTCCTTCGATGAAGATGCGAAGTGCCTCCTTCTTTCGCTCTGCCGGGAGCTCAGTCGTCTGCAGAAAATATTCGAATAAGCGCCTTTCTTCAGGGGCAACTACCTTGTTCGCATGGGCTGCTGCGGCCATCACTTTCACCATCGAAAAGCGCAGCTCTTCCCTTTCGTAGCGGAAAAAGTCGGCAACAATTTTGTCGGCATTGGTATGAATCCATTGACCGAAAATAAAAACATCCAGAAAGAGAAGGCTGTTGTGGAAGAACGTTGTCCAGAAACCTCCGTGAAACGTGTTTGTGTAACTGATTCTTTTTTCGAGGATCGTTTCAGCAAGTTCAAGTGCAGATTTCTTCCGTCCAAAAAAGGTCTTGTTCGGAACCGATATCTCAGGGAAAATATTGTTGTAGAAATTCCCAATACTTTCCAGCGTATTCATGATGATTCCGGTGAGTTCGGCTTCACTCCTTACCGGCCTGTCGCAAAAAAGCAGTGAGCTGCTGATGAGACTTTCGGCGAGCAGAACCTTCATACGGTCCTTTTCACTCCACTCGTCATTCTCCACCAGTTCGGTGGTAGCAAGCGATTCTCCGTACATCAGACCCGTAGGCTGTATGAGGCGGTAAAGGGAATATTCCGGATGAGAAGACCTTCGTTCCGGTTCCTGGGTAAGGCCCTGAAAAAGATTTTTTCTGAACTCGAGGTATTCTTTGAGCCACCCCTTTTCGTTTGGGATCATTGTTTACGGATTTTTCAAATAATGAAAGGTACTGAATTAATGCGACTTTCTCACAAGAACTCCCGCCAGCCCCGCTCTTCCAAACCCTTTGCGCTAACCTCTACTTTGTTTTTCAGCGCATTCTTAAACCGGCTAAGCTCTTCCGCGACACGGTCATCGGTTGTCGCGATGATCTGCGCCGCAAGGATGCCAGCGTTTTGTGCCCCATCTAACGCTACGGTAGCAACAGGAACTCCGGCCGGCATTTGTAAGATACTCAGAACGGAATCCCAGCCGTCTATCGAATTCGATGATTTAACCGGAACGCCGATAACAGGCAGCGTTGTCAGTGAAGCCACCATTCCCGGGAGATGAGCTGCTCCGCCTGCCCCTGCAATGATCACCTTCACCCCACGATCCCGGGCTTTGCTGGCGAAATCCACCATGCGCAGCGGTGTGCGATGCGCAGAAACAATCGTGATCTCATAGGAAACCTTCAACTGGTCCAGAACATTGGCGGCTTCTTTCATGATCTTCAGATCAGACTGGCTGCCCATGATGATGCTGACCACGGGTCGATTTATCATGAGGAAATGACTTTTAGTGTGTTCTTCACAAAATCGGCGTTTTTTTTCACAGTTTCGATATCGTGGCTCACTATTGTGACATGCCCCATCTTACGAAACGGCTTCGTCTTCTTCTTGCCATACAGGTGAACATGGACTCCGGGAATAGAAACAACTTCCTCAAAACCCTCATATGCCGCGTCTCCCTCATGTCCGGCCTCGCCCAGAAGATTAACCATCGCACTGGGTAATAAAAGCGAAGTATCACCCAGCGGAAGCCCAAGTATTGCCCTCAGATGCTGCTCATACTGTGATGTGCCATTTGCTTCGATGGTCTGATGACCACTGTTATGCGGACGTGGTGCAATTTCGTTAACCAGCACTTCCCCTTCCTTCGTGACAAACATTTCCACGGCGAGAAGTCCTACCATGTCAAGTTTTTGAATCAGACTCCGCGCGATCTCGTCGGCCTTTTTAGCGATAACGTTTGGGATATCCGCTGGTGCGAATAAATACTCAACAAGATTGTGAACGGGGTGAAAAATCATTTCAACTACCGGGAAGGTCGAAATGTCACCTTTCTCGTTTCTGGCAACAATCACGGAAATTTCCTTATCGAAGTCGATCATTTTTTCGAGCAGGCCGGGCGCATCGAACGCACGCGTTAAGGCTGCACTATCCTTGATTATCTGCACCCCCCGACCGTCATAGCCTTCGCGGCCAAGCTTGTTAACCGCGGGCAAAAAGGATGGTGCGTAACGCGCGACGTCAGCGGCGGTTTCGGTAAGAACAAAATCCGCCGTAGGAATTCCGTGATCCCGATAAAACGATTTTTGTGTGCGCTTATCCTGAATCAGTTCTATCACGTCCGGCTGAGGAAAAACTTTTTTTCCAAGACGCTCAAGCTCCCGCAGCGCGGGCACACTGACATTTTCAATTTCGATCGTGACGATATCGCATGGACGGCCAAACCTGACAACGGTGTCAAAATCGGTCAACGCGCCGTGGTGGAATTCCGCCAGCTGCGAACAAGGCGCGTGGGGGTCCGGGTCCAGAACCCGGAACGGAATATTAAAATCGATTCCCGACTGAATGAGCATCCGCCCCAGTTGACCGCCACCGAGTATCCCAACGACTCTTTTTTGATTAAATGTACCCAAGTTCACAAAGTTTGGGGCCAAATTAC
>CBKWFZ010000489.1:0-3880 GCA_966673785.1 uncultured bacterium | reverse complement strand
GCTGCTCCTGCTTCTTTTCTCCGCAGGCTAACAAAGTAACCATCACGGCAACAACTGCAAGGAATCTGATAATCATGTACTTCATAGAATTTAACTGTTAAATAGATTTTAAGTTTTTTCTCTCCTCCGGTATTTCCTCCGATTCTCCAGCAGCCTGATGAGCTTCTTCAGAAGATCGAAATATAGCGTGATGAACAACACCACGGTCATAAACCAGATCACAATGAGATTGAACACAAAGGTATCAAAATATTCACCGGCAAAATGTTTTGTGGGCTGGTAGAGGTTAGCGGAAAAATCAAAATAATGTCCCGGCTTGTGCTCGAGGATATAGATCGGATATATTTTCTGGATCAGCTTGCCGTCATATTCAATAATCCGTTCCGGCGTAGTGATGTTGCGCACGGCATCGGATACAGCCTTGTTGACGTAACGCAACCGGAGCTTTTCAAACCGCATCTGCCTTTCGGGCGTATTCGTCATTGTCGCCACCAGACCATCCTTTTCATCCATTGCTTTTCGCATCTTTCGCGCGTAGTATGTCTTCAAAACATCCAGAAACTGCGATACGTTTTGAACGGTCAGGGAATCAAGGTGTCCGGGCTGAAGTCTGCTGATGTCGAGCTTATCGCTTCCGACGTATTGCAATTCATTCAAAAGCTCGCTGTTGAGCAGGGCGACCGCATTGCTCGTCTCCTCATGCCTCGAATTAAGCCAGTGACTCCGGTTGTTTTTTATCAGAGCCAGCTTCGACTCCAGTGCAGGAATATAGTAGACGCGTTTGTATTCGGCTTCCGCGGCGATCTGATCCAGCACGTAAAAGTTTTCTTCGAATGGATTGTCTTTGAATTGCGTCACCATAAAGGCTTCAAAAGCCCAACGCGACGCCATAAGTTCGCCGGCGACGGGAATGCCTGCGGGTTTACCAACCGTGGGATTAAACCTGTCAAAACTGATTACCACCCCGCTCAATAGCAGCTGCGGTATAACAAGCAGGGGAATTAGAATGTATATGGTGACCGCGGAATTGAAGGACGCCGAAATATTAAGCCCCAGCATGTTGGCGAAGCACGAGACGCTGAAAAGGATAAGCCAGTACCTCATTTCCGTCAATGGAATTTCCAGGATCGAGTTCCCTACCAGAATGAAAAGCAATGTCTGGATCGCTGAGAATCCAAACATGATCATCGTTTTGGAAACCAGGTAGCTGCTCCGGCTCAGGTTGAGAAATCGTTCACGTTTCAGAATTCTCCTGTCGCGGAATATTTCTTCGGCACTCATCGTCAGTCCGAAGAACAACGCCACCACGACGCTCATGAAAAAGTAAACGGGTATGTTCTGATTGTTGAAAAAAGTATAGGTCCCGTTGCCCTCAAGTTCGTTATAGTACTTCACCATAAACGCAATAAAGAACGCGAGAACCGGCGCCTCTGACAGGTTCACCAGCAGGTACTGGCGGTTCGCAATTTTGGAAAGTACATCGCGCGTGACGAATACCTTCATCTGGCTGAACCAATTCGGAATCTGCTGTGCCGCGGGGAGCGCTTCCCGGACATGCTCGACGCGATTGATCCGGATGCGTTGCTTGAAATACTGATACCATTGCCCCGGCGAGACTTTTCTGGTATTCGTAAGGCGGCCGTATTCGTTAACCACCTTGGTTTCGATGATGCTGAAGATCTGCTCGGGATTGATGTTCCCGCATTCGGGGCAAGCGCCCTGCGTCTTGTTGGCAGCGTTGATAATGTCCCGGAAATAAATTACGGCCTCAACCGGATTGCCGTAATAGATCTGAAAGCCGCCGAGATCCATGATGATCAGCGTATCGAACATCTTAAAGATATCCGACGACGGTTGATGGATGACTACAAAAACCATTTTCCCGCGAAGGGAAAGTTCCTTCAGCAAGTCCATGATATTTTCAGAATCACGGGATGATAACCCCGATGTCGGCTCGTCAACGAAAAGGATTGCCGGTTCCCGGAGCAGTTCCAAACCGATGTTCAGCCGTTTTCGCTGCCCGCCACTAATGGTCTTGTCAAGCGGAGACCCGACTTTTAGATCGCGAGTTTCGGACAGCCCGAGTACGATAAGCACCCGCGCCGTCAAATCGAAAATCTGTCGCTCTGTATAGTCTTTGAAGCACAGCTTCGCCGCAAAGTAGAGATTCTCAAATACAGTGAGATCCTCCATCAGCAGATCATCTTGCGGGACATACCCTATTATCCCCTGGACTTTTTCGGGCTCCTCGTAGATGTCGATGCCGTTTACCTGAACCCTTCCGCTGGATGGTTTCTCCGATCCGTTCAGGACATTCAGCAGCGTCGACTTGCCCGAGCCACTCGCGCCCATCAGGCCGATCAGTTTTCCACCCTGTTCCGCGATATTTACATTTTGAATCCCTGCCCTGCCGGAACGGAAGTGATAAAAGATATGATCGGCGGTAAACGAAAGCCTCACCAGACTTTTGTCCTGGAGAAACTTTCCAATGATATCGCTGTAATAGATCGGTCCAACCTTGTCTCCCCGGATCGTACTGCCTGTGGGGAATACATCGATCTTCCGGCTCTTGAGCAGTATGCTGTTGAGGTAAAGCGTTGTAATCCCGAGGTATTTGATGAAGTATGTCTCGGCTTCGGGCAGTCGAAGAATAGCGATCAGACCAGTAAGGTTTTTAGCGGTCAGCCGGGGTCCTGCATATTCGCCCGAGCCTTCATCGATGATCAGCGTGTTCTTTGGAGAGAACTCGTCAATATCCTGACCGAGCACAAAAGCCTGCAGCGAGTCAACGATGTTTCTCGGGATTTTCAGTGCCTGGCCAATGTAAAAGATGAGGTTTGCCTGCCGATCGGAAATCTGGTTGTCTGCATGAACCAGTTCTATGATCTTCACCACGAGCACCAGTTTCTGCTGCATGGTGAGCGCGCGGTTCACCTGCTTAACGATCTTCATGATGTTCGCCCAGTCGTCAACGAATTGCTGAGTGTCGGTATCAAGGCTACCGAGGTCGGGCGAATTAAGATCGTGGGAGCTGCAAAACTCGTCGAATAACTTCAGGTAGTAGTTGGTGGCATCCCGGTTAAGGTGAACGGAAAGGAACTCTTTGATATTCGATCGTTCGTCCTCGGTAATCCGTTCCCGCGCGACAATCGCAAAAAGCTGAATAATAGCTTTAAGTAGTTCTTCACTCATCGAGGTGCCTTATAGGCGTCCAAAATAGCAATTTAAACAGACGTAACTAAAGAAGCCAGCGAAGAATTGGAAGCGAAAGAAAAATGAAGAGCCCGCAACTTCCTTCTTTTATTTCGCCATCACGAAAGAGGCTGCCCTTTTGAGACAGCCTCTTTAATGATCACAATGGTGAAGGGTATTATCCCACGGTGCTGATCAGGTCCGACAGGATAAACAAACCTTCCCTGAGGTATTCGTCTTCAATTTCGAGGAGGTCGCTGCTCACGGTAACCTGTTCCTTGTTCACCACCCCGCCGTCAAGTTTCTGCTTGTCGCGTTTCAATTCTGCATCCGCGATTTCCTTACGCCGTACGGCTTCGTTGAGACTTACCTTCGTTTCATCGTAGCTTTTTTTCACCTCTTCGACGTCGGACGCAAGTTTTTTCAAACGTGTATCGGTGCGAAGTCGTTCGTTGTAGTTCTTAGACAACTGGGCCACAATCCTCTCATTGATCAGCGGCGTTTTCTGATACAACGTTCCTTTGATCTCATCCCAGGGTAATGCGCTGGGGCTCGAGCTTTCGCCGAATTGTTCGGGGTCAAGGGCCGTTGGCAACTTGATATCGGGAGTCACACCTTTGTTCTGGGTGCTGCTTCCGGTTACGCGGTAGAACTTCTGGAACAGCTTCTCCTGCGCTTCCTTGGACAT
>CBKWFZ010000488.1:0-3884 GCA_966673785.1 uncultured bacterium | reverse complement strand
GACGAAGACCTTTTTGCAGTAGCAAAAAAGGAAGCCGTGGAAGAAACGGGCCTCGCACAATTAAATCCAGCGTCACGGAATATTTACGATATCGATATTCATGTGATCCCGGAGCGAAAGGATTTTCCTGAACATTTCCATTACGACGTCCGGTTTTGTTTCGTGGCATCAATGGCGGAGCCGTTAATTCTAAGTCCGGAGTCGCATGACTTGCGGTGGGTAAAATTCAGTGACGTGGATACCTTATCGGAAGGAAACGTTTCGATGCTTCGCATGGTTGAAAAATCAAGCCAGTAAAAGATTCTTTTCCAGGTTTTCAACGCCACACTTCTATTGCTTCAGCCGGTTTCCATTTGTCGTCGGGCTCAAAGTGGTTCCATAGCATCGCCGATACATTACGCAACAGGACAAACCCCTCGTTATCGCGTGTCCAGCTCTCATCCCGTTGATTCTTTGTAATGACACAGAAAACGTAAGTGCCGTGAGGAGCGTGAACGAGTACAACTTCAGAACGGGATTGATCGACGGCGCCCTGCTTTGAAGCAGTGGCAATGTAAGGCGGTATCTGCGAAAGAGCTTCGTTGTCCCAGTAAATATTACCAAGGTTGCGGTGTATCCGCTCACTTGCCCGGGGGCTTATAACTTTACCTTCACTGATCATAACGACGAGCTCCGCCATTTCCCGGGGAGTTGTCTGCCCCCAGCCGTACCGTGATCGTGCCTGCTCTCGTCCCGGTGTGCGAGAATTTACCCGTGTCTTCCGGAAACCGTGCTGCTCAAGCCATTGATTTATCGACGTTCCCGTACCGGCCAGATGTTGACACCACAGACTCGCCGTGTTATCGCTCATCGTGATCATAAGCATGAGCAATTTGCTCAGCGCTATCTTTTCTCCATCCTTGAATGATCCAAGCAGATCCACACCTTCGTACAGCAGCGAATCGTGATAAATCATCTCGTCGTGATAGTCCAATTCGCCGCGTTCAATTCTTTCAAACACGCCAATCGTAATCGGGATCTTGATCATCGACGCAGTCGGGAAAACAGAATCGGCATTGATATTCACGGTTAGCCCGTTGGACAGATGTCGGACATAGATTCCAACATCGCCGTTGAATGTGCGCGTGAGTTCGCGCAGCTTACCTTCCAGGGGCTTTTGCTTGTCGTTCTGAGCATAAACACCTGCGGTAAGAAGCACAGGCAACACCAGAAACATGAGTCTGCTGAGTTTGGTCATTCTTTTTTCATGGATTGCAGTCCGAATGACACAAGTTAGAGGATTTTTTTTTACGTTCGCTGCTGTTGTTAACCCATGGCAAATACCGGAACTGATCTTGAAACGGCCAAAAAACTTCTAAGCAACGGAGAACTTGTTGCCATTCCCACGGAAACTGTTTATGGACTGGCCGCGAATGCGTTAAATGCTGACGCCGTCGCCAGGATCTTCACCGTGAAGAACAGACCGGAATTTGACCCCCTGATCGTTCACGTCCCGGATCTTGATACAGCCGAGCTGTATGTTGAGTCGATTCCGCATCAGGCGTATAAGCTGGCCAACCTGTTCTGGCCCGGACCACTTACGCTTGTGCTGGAAAAAAAATCAAGCATCCCCGATCTTGTAACGTCTGGTCTCGACACTGTGGGTATTCGTTGCCCCGATCACATTATCACACGCCAGCTGCTTCAGGAACTTCCATTTCCGCTCGCTGCGCCCAGTGCAAATCCGTTTGGCTATGTAAGCCCTACCCGGCCCGAGCATGTACTCCAGCAACTTGGCGACAAGATCCCATACGTTCTCGACGGCGGACAATGTACGGTGGGTATTGAATCAACGATTCTCGGATTCGAGAACGGAAAGCCAGTCATTTATCGTCTTGGTGGATTAACCGTGGAGAAAATTGAACACGTGATCGGTCCCGTTACGATTAACATTCGCGCCGGATCTAACCCCCGGGCACCCGGACAGCTTATCAGCCATTACGCGCCGCGAAAGAAAGTCCTGATCGGCAATCCGGAAGAGTTACTCCAGCGTTATCCGGCACATTGTTCGGGCATACTGACATTTACGCGAGACTTTAATTCGCCCCATCAGGTAGTCCTTTCATCTACCGGAAATCTGGAGGAAGCCGCCAAGAATCTGTTCTCTGCCTTACGGCAACTTGATGCAATGCCTGTTGAAGTGGTTCTCGCCGAACTCGTCCCGGATGAAGGTATCGGGCGCGCCATCAATGACCGCCTGCGCAGGGCAGCTGCTCAAAATCATGAATAATTAATCACCCGACGTGCATTTGTCCTCGGTTTTTCGCTTTATTTTGGAACAAAACGTTCAACAACTGCGGAATGAATAAAGTAAAGAAGATCCTTGTGCTTACGGGAGGCGGCGACTGCCCCGGTCTTAATGCTGTTATCCGAGGGCTTGCCAAACGTGCACGCCGGGAAAAAAACTGGGAAGTTTACGGCAGCATCGAGGCCTTCAACGGGGTGTTTAGCGAACCTACGGAACTAGTCAAGCTCACCAGCAGGAAGACGGCCGGGATTCACGTAAAAGGTGGAACGATCCTCAAGACAACCAACAAAGGAAACCCGATAAACTTTCCCGTGGTTCAGCCTGATGGTTCGGTAACGCATGTTGATCGTTCCGCCGAACTTGTGAAACGAATACAGGACCTCGGCTTTTACGCTGTTGTGAACATTGGTGGAGACGGTTCGCAGCGAATCTCGAAAGCACTGTACGACAAAGGTCTGAACATCATCGGTGTACCGAAAACAATTGACAACGACTTGTCGGCAACAGACGTTACATTCGGTTTCCAGACCGCTGTTCAGATCGCAACCGATAGTATTGACAAACTTGTTACGACGGCGGAGAGTCACCACAGAACCATGATCATGGAAGTGATGGGGCGCGATGCCGGATGGATTGCCTTGCATACGGCCATTGCCGGTGGTGCCGAGATCTGCCTGATTCCGGAGATCCCTTATGATATCAGCAAAATCGTTAAGCGGTTGAACGGACGTTACAAGAATGGAAGAGGGTTTGCCAACATTGTCATCGCCGAAGGTGCCAAACCAAAAGAAGGAACGATTACGTCATCGGTGAACGACAAGCGCTCGGAACACGTCCGGCTCGGTGGCGTTGCATATCAATTGTCGCGTCAGCTTAAGGACGCAGGCTGTGACGCCGAGATTCGTGAAACTGTACTGGGGCACGTACAGCGCGGGGGAACACCCGTTGCGTACGATCGCGTGCTCGCAACCTTGTACGGAGTAAAAGCTTTTGAACTGATCCTTGAAGGCAATTTTGGAAAGATGGTCGCCTTTCGCAACAACGCTATCACGTCGGTGTCGCTTGATGAGGCAACAAAAAGCTACAACTTCGTCGACAAGAACTCCTACCTCGTACAAGCGGCTAAAGGACTCGGCATAAGTTTCGGAGACTAGCGTTTCTCAAACGATTGAAGTCGCATGCCGGCAAAATAGCCGGTCATTTTTGCTGCGGTCATAGCCGGGGAAAACGCAAAAAGATTAGCTTTGCATTCGCTCGAAATTGACCTTAACCGTTCCACACGGGTGGTATACTGACGTCAGTGCACCAAAATATCAATTCATTCAAAAAACAATTCTACAACAGACTATGAAGACGATTAACGACATCAATTTCAAAGGCAAGCGCGCGCTAATCCGTGTCGATTTCAACGTCCCGCTGGACAAGAGCTTTAATGTCACCGACGATAACAGGATAAGAGCCACGATACCTACATTGAAGAAGATCCTGGCCGATGGCGGCAGCTGCATTTTGATGTCGCATCTCGGGCGCCCGAAGGAAGGACCTGAGGACAAGTATTCGCTCAAGCACACGATCGGCAAAACCGAGGAGTTGCTCG
>CBKWFZ010000487.1:0-3885 GCA_966673785.1 uncultured bacterium | reverse complement strand
CATCATCCTTACGGTAATTTGCGTGAACATGATCTCAATAATTCTGATCCTGGTGATGGATCGGACGCAGATGATCGGACTGCTCAAGGCGGTCGGGGCAGGAAACGGCACAATCCGGTCAATTTTCATTTTCAACGGTGTGAGGCTTATTACCCGCGGCCTTTTGTTCGGGAATCTGCTGGGGCTGGGCCTTTGTTTTATTCAGGACCGGTTCAAAATCGTCAAATTGAATCCACACGACTATTACATGAGTTTCGTGCCGATAAGCTGGAACTGGGAAATTGTACTTCTTTTGAACATATTGACGTTCCTGGTGGTTACATTGGTGTTATTACTTCCAACAATGATTATCGCAAGTGTTAATCCGATTAAGGCATTAAGATTTGATTAGAAGAAGAGACTCGAATCGGGTGTTTTGCGGGTTTGCGTTCAAACTTCAATTATTATTATTAGTTTTGTGGTGTAAGGAGCCCACCTTATATCGAAATGTTCTAGGTTATGCAACTAAAATTTAAAAATCCAGTCAGGCCTGACCTGACACCAACGATCCAGAAACGGAATCGCAGGTTACAAGCATTTTTCAATGCGAAGAATCTCGATGTACGTTTGCACGGCGACGCCCAGAATCCGCTTATGGTTTTATGCGGATGTGTGGGTTTGTCTGCATACGTACACAACTTCGACCTTCGTTTGCTCGACAAACCGAATCAGGGAGAAGTGATGAAGATCTTCAAGCTTACGGAAATTGTTCAGGGTACACGCGAGGATGTTGTGGAGTGGTTACAGGCATATCCTCAGATGCCTTTGTATCGTATTCAGCATGCTGGAAGCAAGCTATTCCTCTGCGGATTCAACTTTGTCGATCGTGAGCAAAAGCTGGGGCGGTATCCTGTATTCGCCCGGGAAGATTATCACATCTACAAGCAACGCGAGGCTGCTGAGGACATCCTCAGCATGCTGAAAGAAGACGGTTACGAAGTCGAGATCACTGAACCGGATCTTGATCTGGTGAAGTCGCACGTCGGACCGATCTCATTTGTCGGACTCGAAGTCTGACGACTGCAAAAAGCTGGTTTGAGGAATTTATCCCGGGATATATTTCTTGAACCAGCTTTGTATTGTCATCTGCAGAACACCAAAAAACGCCTCCTTGAATATTCCTGCCGACATCTTTGACTCGCCTTTCGTACGGTCGGTAAAAATTATCGGGACCTCCTTTAGCTGAAACCCGAACTTCCAGGCCAGAAATTTCATCTCGATCTGAAAAGCATACCCGACGAATTTGATTTCGTCAAGCGGTATTGTTTCGAGTACCTTCCTCCGGTAACAAACAAAACCCGCTGTGGTATCCCGTATGGGGATACTGGTAACGATGCGCACGTAACTGCTTGCAAAATAGGAGAGCAAAACGCGGCCGATAGGCCAATTCACTACATTCACACCGGTGGCATAACGCGAGCCGATTGAAACGTCGCTTCCAAATTCCTTGCAGGTAAGATAAAGGTTCACCAGGTCCTTCGGATCATGCGAGAAATCCGCGTCCATTTCAAGGATGTAGTCGTATCCATTCGCAATTGCGTATTTGAAACCGGTGATATAGGCAGTACCCAATCCCAGTTTTCCGGGCCTTTTGAGAATGTGAAGTTTAGTATCAGATGGTGTATTGTACGCCCCTTGCAGTTCTTCAACAATTTCCGCCGTTCCATCAGGCGAATTGTCGTCGACAATAAGGATATGGAAATCCTTGGGTAAACTGAACACAGTGTCAATAATAGCGCGGATGTTTTCGCGCTCTTTGTAGGTCGGTATAATTACAATTGCATTGCTCACCTGCGTCCGGTTTATAACAAATCTAAAAAAAGAAGGTTCTCGAACAATGCCCGCAATCGAATGGGATGGCGTTTTTTGGATACAATCTGACGTTATGCCACCTGCTTTAACAAAAAGAAAGGTGCCGGGGAGGGCACCTTTCGTCCTGAAAAGGGGCTTTCCATCAAGCTACGCGACTTCCAGCTCACTGGTCTGTTTCGCGAGTTTCTGCTGAATTTCGAAGGGTACGGGCGCAAATTCTGCAAATCGCTGGACAAAATGTGCACGACCCTGCGTGAGCGAACGCAGCGACGTGGTGTAACGGTCAAGCTCCGCGAGAGGAGTCCTGGCTTTGATGACCTGATAACTTCCCTTCGTGTCGATACCCATGATCATTGAACGTCGTGTCTGCAGATCACCCATAACCTCACCCATAACGTCCTCGGGAGTCGATACCTCGAGGTCGTAAATGGGTTCCAGGAGTTGTGGCTCTGCACGCAGGAAGGCGTCCTTAAAAGCCATCATGCCGGCTATTTTGAAAGAAATATCGTTGGAGTCGACGGGGTGCATCTTTCCATCGAATACCATCACTCTCACGTCGCGGACATAGGAACCTGTGATTGGGCCTTCCTCCATTTTTTCCATTACACCTTTCTGGATAGACGGGATAAAGCGCAGGTCGATTACACCACCCACAATGCAGTTATAGAACACCAGTTTTCCACCCCATGGCAGGTCGATTTCCTCTTTGCCACGAATGGTGTAATCCGTCGGTTCGGGCATTCCTTCGGTATACGGCTCAATCTTCATGTGCACTTCGGCAAACTGACCCGCTCCGCCCGACTGCTTTTTATGGCGATAGCTTGCGATGGCCGGCTTCCGGATAGTTTCACGGTAGGATATGCGCGGGGCAACGAAGTCAATATGTAATTTATACACGTTCTCCAGGAACCACTTGCATACGGCGAGATGTAGTTCACCCTGGGCCGAGATGAGCAGTTGTTTAAGCTCCTTGGCGTATTGAACTTCAATGGTCGGATCTTCCTGATGGATTTTCTGAAGAACCTCGCCGATTTTTTCGTCGTCGTTCTTGCTTTGCGCGACCACAGCTGTGCGAATGCGTGGTGCCGGATATTCAATCGGCCTTATGGTGACGTCGAATCCTTTGCTGCGCAAGGTTTGATTGGTAAACGTGTCCTTTAATTTCAGCGTGGCGCCGATATCGCCTGCAACCAGCTTATCCACAGGGGTACGCGTCTTACCATCCATAATAAAGAGCTGGTTCAACCGCTCCGTGGTCCCAGTCTGGCTGTTGACGAGTTCCGCGTTTGTCGTTACCTCGCCACTGATCACCTTAAAGAATGAAAGTTTGCCAAGATTTGGTTCAAGGTGTGATTTAAACATGAACAGTACGGTGGGCTTTTCCGGATCGAATGCAAGCTCCTGACCTTCCACAGTGATTTCCGGTTTTGCTTCATGCGGACAAGGCGCCACGTTGTCGATAAATCCCATCATTCTTCCACTACCCATATTCTTTTTTGCTGACATGCAGAATACGGGAAACACATCATGATGAATCATACCGAGTTTGAGGCCTTCGCGCAGTTCGTCCTCGTCAAGCGTGCCTTTCTCAAAATATTTTTCCATCAGCTGCTCGTCGTTCTCGGCAGCTTTTTCAACTAACTCATTATGGAGGCGGTTCGCTTTTTCCTGCTCATCAGCCGGTATTGGCAGCTTCCTGGGTTTCCCACCTTCCTCGGGGAATTCGTACATCACCATCTTGAGCAGGTCGATGATCTGGTTAAAGCTCTCGCCGCTGTTGCGCGGGTACTGCATCTGCGTCACCGCCGAACCGAAGTGTGTACGCAGCGATGCCAGGGCTGCCTCAAAGTCGGCTTTAGGGTGGTCAACCTGGTTGACCGCGAATATCGTGGGTTTACTGAACTGGTCGATATAATTCCAGATCAGCTCGGCGCCGACTTCGACGCCATGCTGGGCGTTGATGACCATTACGCATGTGTCGGCTACGCGTACGGAAGAGATCATTTCGCCGACGAAGTCATCGAAACCCGGAGT
>CBKWFZ010000486.1:0-3886 GCA_966673785.1 uncultured bacterium | reverse complement strand
CCCTGCATCATGGAAACTCGTGATACCATTTTCCGCACATTCCTGCAGCGCAAGCCTGAGCGCTTTTTCGCCATTGTTTACCTGTGGAATATGGCGTGTGATAAGACCCATTGCCGGGTCTTCATTAAAAAGGCCAGTAGGATTACCGTTAGCGTCCCGTATGATTTCTCCGCCCGCCACCTCTGTGGCCAGCAAGGATTCCTTTGAGAACTGATTCACTCCGGCAATCTCCATTGCCCTGGCGTTGACAAATGCGGCATGGCCGCTGGCGTGTTCGAGATACACGGGATTATCCGGCGACACCGCGCTCAGCGCCTGATGTACCGGGAAACCCTTCACGACGATCGACGGACTCACCTCCCACTTGTCCTGATGCCACCCTTCACCGATAATCCATTCTCCAGGAGAAGCTTCAGCGGCAGCGACACGCACCTGTTCAACCACATCATCGAAGCTCCTGGCCAACCCGAGGTTCAGACGCATCTTGTTGTAGCCGATACCCATGATGTGGCCGTGTCCCTCAATGAATCCCGGTGTCATAATGCGACCTTTGAGGTCGAGCACTTCGGTCTGATCACCGATAAACACTTCTCCCTCCTGCCTCCCTCCGGCGAAGATCACGCGGCCTTCGCGAACCGCCACGCATTCCACGATCTTGTTGTCGGGATCGACGGTATAAATTTTGCCTCCGTAGACAACGAGGTCGGCGGGCTGCGATGATGTACATCCGATAAGTACCATCAACAGGATGGCCACGCAAAGGGTCTTAAGCATTTCCAGCATCAATGCGGCTTTTGGTAATTCAGGTTTAAATTGTTTCCAGGTTCTTTCTTGTCAATTCATTCACGACGTTTCCCGTGTTCAGGGTACCCGATGGTTCAAACAACATGACGGAAACCTCTTCCGCGGCAACCGGTTTGTGCTCAACACCACGTGGCACTACAATGAATTCCCCCTCCTGCACGGAAACGATCTTGTCCCGGAAATGCATATCAAATCCGCCTTTCACGACAAAAAACAGTTCGTCTTCAACATCGTGCTTATGCCAAACGAATTCACCTTTGAATTTCACCAGTTTGACGTGCTGACCATTTAACTCCGCAGCAATACGCGGTTCCCAATACCCTGAAATGGCTTCGAGGGAACGGGCCACATTAACTTTGTCTAACATATCAGGTAAGTGCTTATGATTGACTTCAGGCGTACCTCATACGCCCCGGCAGTTCGCCGGAGCCAATGTTAATCATAATAAGTAAAAATGAAAACTGAGCCGTTGACTTTCATGCCGGTTTAGTGTGGGCATTTTAGGCCTGCCTGTCAGCGTCCGTTCTTCCCAAACAGTGACTTGATTTTTCCGGCGAAGTTTGTCATCTTCTTTCCAAACGAACTTTCCGTTTTCGAACCGGTTTCACCGATAAGCGCACCAACCGGTCGGAGGCCAGGCACGTGATCACAGACGATTTTCACAACGCCCATGAGTGGAATGGCGAGAATCATTCCGGGCAGCCCCCAAATAAATTCACCCGCCACCAGGCTTATTATTGTAAACAGCGGGTTGATGTTCACCTCGGATCCGACTACGAGCGGCTCAATAATGTACGTCTGGATGAACTGTACAACGCCGTAGGTAATGAGTATGCCGATCACGACGTTCGTGCCACCGCCCTGCATCGCACTAACGAGAACGGTTATGGTGGTACCGAGGATATTTCCTATGAACGGAATGATCTCAAGAAGACCGCACAGTATGGCAAAAAAGATCGGGTTTTTCACTCCGGCGATTGAAAAGCCGATGCCGTACATCACCCAAAGCATCACAATCATCATGGCAAGGCCGGTCAGATACTTCTGGGTGACTTTTGCACAACTCTGAACGATCTGGTCCGCAGTTTCTTTCTCGCCCCGCGGGGCGATGCGAATGAAAAACTTCTTGATATGATCCTTGAGGTATAGGAAAAGAAATATATAAACCAGCGTAAGAATCGTGTCAGTCAGAAACCCGCCGACACCCGAAAGAAATGAGGTTACGAACCCGCCAACCTGTCCGGAAGCGGAACTCTGTTGTTCCTTTAACATTTCTTCCTGTTTTGCTTTAGAGACGCCGAATGTCTCTGCCACGTAATCCCGCAGCTGCTGATATCTGTCTGTGACCTGTTGTTCTATCTGCGACACATCCTGTGAGAGATCTGATATCTGCCAGCCCAGTAAAAGGAAAAGTCCGGCAAAGAAACTTAGAAGCAGCAGTATGGAACACAAAATGGCAATGACCTTGTTGACCCCCTTTCCCATCAGCCATTTGCACACCGGGTAAAGCAGGGTCGAAAGGAGCGCGCCAAACGCGAGCGGAATCAGAAATCCTTTGCCGTAGTACAGGATCGCTACACCGAGAACGACAATCAAAAGAATGAGCGCTGTTTTTCTTAACGTATCGAGTGGCATTTTTAAGTCTGGTCCTTTGTATCCGGTAAAAACCTATGCCGGCTGGTCGGGATGGCGAGAAAAAAAAGTCCTGTCGTGCCGAAGCAGGACAGGACTGTCTTAACCAAACTAAACACACCAACTCAATCCATCGGGACGGCCGGAAGTGGTATCCGGACATCGCGAAAAGATCTCCCAACATTTTTGATTCATTTCAGCTTTTTAAAAAAGAATACCTGATCTGAACCTCCGTGTTCCGGCATCATACGTACACGTTATTTCCCTTTTCTGCGCCTGCTCCCCACAATGCGAACTACCGGAAAGTTTCATTAGTTGCTGACCGGAGGTCTGGCCGGGCTATGCGTAGCAGATTGTCAACCTGAGTCACGCCTTTTACTCCGAATGCAATATCTTCAAGACGGCGCTTCCCGCTGCGGGAATCGATGGTCCCTTCCAGGCGAACTTCTGAATTATGAACGCTGACTTCTACTCCAGATACGTCAACATATGGATCTTCGGAGATCACCTCACACAATTCATCAAAGATTCGGTCATCGGATCGTCGCAAACGACGCGGACCTTTCCCTGCATTATCGTGTCCCGGCAGCACGCCACGTCCCACCGGAAGCAGCGACATACGTGTTTGTGGTATGCGGATCTGACGCCATTCGTTATTGTCGTCGCCGCGCGGTTCTCGCTCGTAAAATGAGTTCAACATCTGCTTTTCACTTTCAATGTTGAGCAGAAAAATCCGGGCCGTGTCGTCTGCCGCAGAACAATAATTGCGATCTACATTTTGAACTTGCGGTGATTCAATCAACCGATAAACTACACCGGCAATAATTCAATGTTCAGCGCGCGACGCAAGAAATACGACAATCTAACGGAGCGTGCCGGGACGTTCCTTCGGTTGAGCGGTGACGCCGAGTTTTTTCAACACCAGCGGAGAAATATTGAAGCGCTCGTCGGCGAACAGTAAGAGCTGCCCTCCGCTCATGGCTTGCGGATTAAGAACGTACGCGTACCCTTCTTCACGTGCAACTTCCTCGATTGCACCGGCAACTTTTTCGAAAATCGGCATAATCAGTTCCTGGTGTTTTTTCTGAATTGAGGCCTGGGCATCCTGACGGAAGTTCTGGAGATTATCGCGCAACGAAGCCAATTCCGTTTCCTTGTCTCGCCGGATAGGTTCTGCTGTCTCCGGCGGAAGTTTTTTGTACGCTTCAAACTTTTCCTCGAGTTCGCGGCTCCTTACAGCAAGTTGATTCTGAAGCTGCGTCTCGAACGATTTCAATTCCGATTCTGCCTGCCGGTACTCCGGAAGCCCGGATACGATCAGTTCCCAATCGGCGTGTGCAACCTTTTGTGATGTCTGGCTAAAGGCGGTGACTGCTGCGAAAAGCAGCATCGTAATCAACAAACTTCTCATGGTGTTCGGTTTTCACATGGATGCATGAAAACCTCCATT
>CBKWFZ010000485.1:0-3887 GCA_966673785.1 uncultured bacterium | reverse complement strand
TGCTCTAAGGCTTGTCGCGAAAATCGTATGGAATGCATGTTTGACTAATGTGCACGGTTATTGACCCGGAGTTTGCAAACAAATCCGTAACCATAACAGAAAAGAGAAGTTTTCATGTAAACTGTCCGGAGACTATGCTGAAAAACTACATGCTTGTCGCGATGCGACTGCTCGTCAAGAACAAGGTGTTCTCGCTTATCAATATTGTGGGACTCGCTGCCGGAATTGCGGCGTGTATACTAATTGCCCTTTTTGTACAGGACGAGTTCAACTATGAGCGGGGGTTTCCGGATGCGGCCAGGATATTTCGTATCAACACAATCTGGATGGGAGATGGCACGGAGCACGGTTCGGGACATACGTCGCCGCCGATAGCCAGTGAGCTTGCGGAAGCATTGCCTGAGATCGAGGTTGCGACCCGGGTTGCAAAGGCGATGGGTGTTGAACAGCATATTGTGAGGTATAGGGATGAAACCTATTTTGAGCGCAAAGCATTTCTTGTTGATTCCACTTTTCTTGATGTGTTCCCTTTTGAACTGAAGCGCGGGAATCCCGAAACAGCTCTTGATGCTCCGGCTTCCGTGTTGATTTCGGGAGCATTGGCACTTAAGATATTCGGATCCGAAGATGCATTGGATGAAACGATCATTATAAACAGCGGATCTTCGGCGGATACGTTCCGTATTACCGGGGTCATGGCAACACCACGGTATCCGTCGCACCTCGATGCCGACATCTATATGACGATGAACAGCAATGGTTTCGGGCGGTGGATACTCTCACAAACGACGTGGGCGAACAATAACATGATCGGTAGCTACGTCAGGCTTCACGATCCCGAAGCCACTGATGCAGTGCACGCAAAGATGAATGCGATGCTGGAATCACGCGCAGGTGAAGAGCTGCGTATGTCAGGCCGGCAAAAACGTCTTGATTTACAGAACCTTTCCCGTGTCCGGTTATACTCAGGCGATATGGGGTCGGTAAGTTTCGCGGCATCGTTTGGAGGCAACATCACGTACATTTACATCATTGCGACTATCGGCGTCTTTATCCTTCTGCTTGCGTGTATCAACTTTATGAACCTGACCACCGCGAAAGCTGCCCAACGTGCCGGCGAAGTAGGGATAAGGAAGTCAATGGGGGCGTATCGCAAGAATCTGATCGGTCAGTTCCTCGGGGAATCCATGGTGATCGTGCTGCTTTCCGTTGTTATTGCTTTCGTACTTGTAGGCATGGTGCTGCCCACATTCAATGCGATCATGGAAAAGGATCTGAACCTGGGAGCAGCGAACGCGGCCTTTATCTTGTTGTTCACTGCGCTCACCGCTCTTGCAACCGGCGTTCTCGCAGGCAGTTATCCGGCATTCTTCCTTTCGGGTTTGAATCCCGTAAAGGTTCTTAAGGGCAAGACGCTCAGTGGTGACGGATCGCACTGGCTTAGGAAAAGCCTGGTGGTTGTCCAGTTTGTAGTGACCATCACGCTTATTTCTTCGATCGTTATCATCCGTGAACAATTGAAATTCATTCAGGAAAAATCACTTGGATTCGACGCGGAACAAGTGCTTATGATTCCGCTGAGATCCCAGGCATCGTCTTCTCAATACAACACATTAAAGGATCAGTTTCGCAACATCGCCGGCGTCCGGAATGTGTCAGCCACAAGCAGCATGCCGTCAACACCTTTGTTCAGGGACTGGATGATCCATAAGCCGGGCATGACCGCGGACCAGGCGCTCCGTCACGAGATCGTCAGCGTCGACGAGGAGTACTTTGAGGTCCTGGGTGTTTCGCGAATAGCAGGGCGTGACTTCATTCCGACACAGGATAATTTAGCCGGCGATACGATCAGCCCGACAAAGGTTATCGTTAATGAATCGAGTCTGCTGGCGTTGCAAATTCCTTTTGAAGACGCCATAGGGCAGTCCCTTTTATTCTCGGTTGACGGAGAAACCCGTAATTATACGATCATTGGCGTAGTAAAGGATTTTCACCAGTTTTCACTTCATCGTGAGATCGGGCCGATGCTTTTTATGCTGCCATCCAACCGGGATTTTTTTCCGTACCTTGCTGTATCCGTTGACATGGGCGCGTGGCAACAGATCTCTGCACGCCTGAAAGCCGTGTGGGAACAGCATGTGAGCGACCTCCCGTTCGAGACGGTTTTTCTGTCCGGAAATGTGAGGGCGATGTACAATGCCGAAGCAAGGATATCGACGTTGCTTACGATATCCACAACGATAGCGCTGTTGATCTCCTGTCTGGGATTGTACGGCCTGTCGGTTTATGTAGCGGAGCGCAAGACAAAGGAAATCGGTATCCGAAAGGTGGTCGGGGCTTCTTCAGGCAGTATTGTCGCCATGTTGTCACAGGAGTATATAAAGCTTGTAATTATCTCATTCCTTATTTCGGTTCCTGCCGGATATTACGCCATGGAGCACTGGCTTGAGGGCTTTGCCTACAGGATATACCCGGGCATATCGGTGTTTCTGATTTCAGGAATGATCTCTTTTGCGATCGCGTGGTTTACCGTAAGCTTTGAGTCATTTCGTGCCGCGAACCGGAACCCGGTAGAAACCCTCCGGAATTAAGACAGGCAGGAGTAATGCAAAAATTGTAAATTAACAGCGGCGTTGTGCCATCTGTGTTTACAATATGATAATGCAACATTCACCGCCAATCAGCGATCGCCGGCGAACAGGAGAAATCGTCGCGGTGACCATCACAGGGCTCGGTAAGATTCTTTTCATGGATGTGCTCGACTGGCGGCTTCCGTATATCACATTCGCGATAGTTGTCTGGGTCAGCTATGTCGTATACCGATCGCGTAGTTCGGCGTACATCCTCAGGTACTGGGGCTTCCGGATTGACAATGCGCGGGCATCGATCCGCATACTGCTTCCGATCGCAGTTGCAGCAATTGCCGCGTTCTTTGCTGTTGGCTACTATCGTTCGACAATAAACCTGTCATGGCACATCCTTCCCGTACTAATTCTCTATCCACTATGGGGGACGATCCAGCAGTTTCTCGTTATCGGTCTGGTTGCAGGAAACCTGCGCGACCTTCCGACCACCCGCCTTTCAATTCACCTCATTGTGTTTCTGACTGCGTTGCTTTTTGGGGTTGTCCATTATCCGTCGGAATGGCTGATGCTCGGTACCTTTTTGCTGGCTATCCTGTACGGATATGTGTATCTGCGTGTTCGCAACGTCATCATCCCCGGACTGTTTCACGGCTGGCTTGGAGCGCTGTTCTTCTATACGGTCGTTGATCGCGATCCTTTCCTTGAAGTCTTTGGAAAATGGGTAGGACATTAGTTCTACGAACATTAATTTTCAAAAAAAAAAGAAAACACCCTTGAAAATCGTAATTACGGATGGCTATACGCTCAACCCGGGTGACCTTAGCTGGGAGCCGCTCGAAGCGTTCGGTGAACTTGTTAACTATCCGCGGACGTCAGCCGAAGATGTTGCACGGCGCTGTGTGGATGCAAATATTATCGTCACCAACAAGACGCCGATAGATGCGCAAGTAATTGAATCGGCGATCGCGCTTAAAGGGATTGCTGTAACTGCAACGGGATATAACATCATTGATATCGCGGCTGCGCGGAAGGCAGGTGTGCCTGTTTGTAATGTTCCCGGGTACGGTACCAACTCCGTTGCGCAGCACACTTTTGCACTGATCCTCGAGCTGGCAAATCGTGTTGGGTTGCATTACCACAGTGTGGCGAAAGGTGATTGGGCGCGTAGTGACGACTTCAGCTATACCCTTTCACCATTGATCGAACTGTATGGCAAGACGCTGGGTATAATCGGATATGGCAGTATCGGTCGGAAGGTGGCTGAGATTGCCAGGTGTTTTGGAATGCGGGTAATATACAGCG
>CBKWFZ010000484.1:0-3888 GCA_966673785.1 uncultured bacterium | reverse complement strand
CCCGCCATGCGGCCGGTAAGGGTTTCAGACACCGATGCAACCGGCATCTTTTTTAGGTCTTCGCCAGTCACCGAGACGATAGAGCCCGTGATATCCGATTTCTTCTGAGTTCCGTAACCAACTACGACGACCTCCGAGAGTTGGGTAACATCAGTTTCAAGAGTGACATTGATTACGGACTGATTGTTTACCGGTACCTCCTGCGGTTTCATACCGATGAAGGAGAAAACCAGCGTTGCGTTTTCGCTGACGGATATCGAAAAGTTTCCGTCGGCGTCAGTAACGGCTCCGTTACTGGTTCCTTTTTCGAGCACGGAAACACCGGGGAGTGAGGTTCCGTCGTCAGACAGGACCGATCCGGTGACTGTCCTTTTTTGTGCAAGAGCCTGATAGGGTTGCACAAGTGTCATCAGCAAACTCAACAGAGTTATTCCGATACACATGCGGGCTGGATAGAAGTTTACCATAGGCGTATTGTTTGGGATGGGGAATTACGTTTGGTTATTCCGGTTTGAAAATTCATTGTTGATGTTCGACTGCTACCAGTCCCCCGCAACCATCCGCACCGAATTTCTTCTCCACAATTTCCGACACTACGCGCAATCGATTGCGCAATATCTTGTAGTATTTCAAGAATTCCAAACAAAAACATCATGAAATTCGGTCTATTTTACTTGGTTAATTCGATTGCGAAATACAAATGACAAAATGCAATCAATTGCAGCTTTCGATGCAATTCCGCCACTTTTTCCTTCCCAGTCTTGATCATTTTATAACGGCGACTCGTACTGGATTCGCCAATTCCCGCGCCAGTTTGCGCACGTACGACAGGAACCCCTCTTCATTCGCAATTCCACCTGGCTCACCGCTCCACGCCGCCAGAAAATAATACTGCAAGGCATTTCCTCCCGGGACTTTTAAATTCACGACATGGCTGAAATTATCCGAACTGAAATCACGCAGAAGGTCCGCCTTAAAAAGAACTGCGAGGCCAAGTCCATCGTTGTTCAGACTCTGATTTCCATAGGTGGCAATGAATCCGTATTCACCTTCGCCTCCGCTGCTGGTAGTCATCCGGGCCTTGTCGTCTTTCACGATACCCGTCGCCAAATGCTCAACCGATCCCGCTGTGATTTCGAGCGTCGCGCGGGTGTGCCGGGCTCCTGCATGTATGCCAAGCGTTGACTTCAGCGACACTTTGTTTCCCGGAACCTGCCATCCAAAGTATTCTGTAGCAATGGCCGAATAGACATCCCCATTCCTCGATATCCGGCAACGTACGCTATCCGTCTTCTCCACCCGATGGATGGTACCGTTGTCATTGTATCCGATTGAACCGATACCCAGCGACTTGCCAACCTTCATCACGTCCATGCCCCACGGCTGCATTTCGTGGTAGGAATCAAAACCGTCCTTTCCCACACCTGCCAGGATCATCTCATGTGTCTTCTTGCCAAAAACATCCGTTGCATTGCGCTGATCGAGATAAAACCGATACCCTACCTTATCGGATTCCCAGCCCGGCCCTTCATACCGGATATACCATGAGTGATCCTTGTGCTCCCCGGGAACGCGCAGGAAGTCCACATTCCTGAAAGTACCACCGATATATTCGCGGTTTACGAATTCACCGCCGGTCTTGTGTGACAATTCGGCGTACGTTCGTTTCTCATACTTACGTGCAACGCTACCCGTCTTCTTGTAGCGCACAACAAGCTTTACCGTTTGCTGTGACAGCATCGTATCGAGCACTAAAACAATCCCAGGATCGGGACTATTCGCATGATTATACTGACTGGCGATTTCCTGACCATTGTGCAGAACCACAAAGGCTTCAGGATTGAATTCTGCATGATGACGACGAATATTCTCCGCTGAAATATGGACGAAAACGTCGTTGCGCCCGACTTCAATGGTATTCGATACCTCGACGGTGAACCATTCGGGAAACTGATGTCGCAGATCCTGCGCGACAGCACTGCACGCTGCAAGCAATAACAGTACTGTAGTATATATTGTCTGGATGATGTTAATGCCGGCCTGACGATCCAACATGATTCCTAATTTCTTTTTAAAACATCCCGGGATACTTTTTCTCCGAAAAGCACGACAGGCTTCCCGTTCGCCGCGTCCGAGTTGACAAGCTTTATGTCCTTGCTACGCTCGCCGGTGATATTCATAAAATTCGCAGCTGCGCCATATTTCACACCGTCGAACGTGATGTTCTTGCTGTTCTGAAGCTGTACAACAGTTGGCGTATCCTGAATGAACGTACTGTTGCTGATTGATATACCCTCTCCTTCGATACATACTATTCCGGCGGATGTTTTCATGGAAAGATTTTTCATCGCAATATTCCGGATGTTCATTTCGGGAAGTCCGCGGACAAATACCGCCGTTTCAGCGCCGTTACAAACAACATCTTCAATCGTTATGTCGCGAAACTGCGGAGTTCCTTCATTCACGGGTTGAAATTCAATCGAAGGATTTTCATCGCCGCCGAATACGGCAAGCGGATCTTTGGCCATGTAATACATATCAAACAGGATGGCCGCGCCGCCGATGTGACTCATGCGTATATCCCTGATAAACACCTTTTCAACGACACCGCCTCTGCCCCGCGTCGTTTTGAACCGCAGACCGATATCCGTTCCGATGAAGTTGCAGTCATAGACAAAAAGGTTACGCGCACCCCCGGACATTTCGCTGCCCACAACAAAACCGCCGTGACCGTGGAATACGGTAGAATTCCGGACGATAACATCCTCGGTGGGAACACCCCGGCGGCGGCCTTCCTCATCGCGACCGGACTTGATGCAGATACCGTCATCGCCGACGTCGAACATACAGTTTTCTACAAGAACATACCGGCACGACTCAAGGTCCAGTCCATCGCCGTTCTGAGCATTCCAGGGATTGCGTACCGTAATGTTTCTGAATGTAAGGTGCTGGCTCAGCAGCGGGTGCAGACACCAGGCAGGTGAGTTTTGAATCGTAACACCTTCAATAAGCACGCCTTTGCAATTGATCAGGCTTACCATGTTCGGACGGAGGAACTCCTTGATTTCTTCAGCCTTCTTTATGTCGTAACCCTCCGCGACAACGCCCGGACGGGTTTGCATGGATCCTTTGAGCGCCCTTTCCGTCGGGTACCACATATCCTTTTTTTCATTCAGATATCCGCCCGACTTTACCAGGGCATTCCATTCCGGCGGTGTCATCTTGTTTTTCTTGACCGGTCGCCAGGCCTGTCCCGCACCATCAAGAATTCCGTCCCCGGTGATGGCGATATTTTCGGAGTCCCTGGCGTAGATGGGAGAAATTGCGCGGATGGCTTCGAGTCCTTCCCAGTTCGTTTTGATCAACGGATAAAGGTCCGTGTCATCTGTAAACTGAAGCACTGCTCCTTTTGATATATGAAGATTTACATTACTCTTCAAACGTACAGGTCCGGTAAGCCAGAATCCCTTGGGCACGACAACGGTACCTCCACCCGAAGCATGGCATGCGGCAATCGCTTCATCAATGGCTTTTGTATTCAGTGTAATGCCATCGGCCGCGCCACCGAAAGCTGTGATCCTGAAAGTATCTTTCTTGAATACCGGCAGGTTTACTACAGGCAGTTGCTGGGAAGTTGCCACACGCGCAAGACATCCGAGTAATAAAATAAATACAATTCTCATCGTGTAAAGTGTTAACGGAAGCGGCCCGGATGCCCCGCAGAAATCCGCGGGGCACCCTGAACCTTTAACCCAAACTCATCAAATTCCAAAACTTCAATTCGCGTCAAATCAGAATCTTACACCTCAATCGGGATCCCTGATCACGCGGCCAAAATGCGCAATCGATTGCATATTTAGAATCTTTTTTTAACTTTGTCAAACGATT
>CBKWFZ010000483.1:0-3911 GCA_966673785.1 uncultured bacterium | reverse complement strand
CCTGTTGTAAGATCGTCTCCGCCGCTGCAGCGATCTCTTTGCCAAAATCTGTGATGTAGAGTTTTCTGCCGATGACCTCTGTGAGGGGGATGTCAAACTGATCCTGAAAATTTCGAAGCTGAATAGACACCGCAGGCTGGGTAAGGTTAAGCGCTTCGGCTGCCCTTGTGACGCTCTGCGTCTGCGCGATCTTTGAAAAGATCTGAAGCTGATTAAGGGTGTAATTCATAAATATTGTTTATCGTATTCATTACAAACATATATAAAATTATATGATAGCAATTTGACAATTTTGCCCCGGTTAACAAAAAGAATATGCGAAAGATCACAATAGCCAAAGGCGACGGCATCGGGCCTGAAATAATGGATGCCACGCTCGCCGTGCTTGGTGCCGCAGGTGCCAGACTCGAGTATGAGGAGATCGAAATTGGTGAACGGGTTTACCGGGAAGGATTTTCCTCCGGAATAAAGCCCGAAGCCTGGACCTCATTGCGAAATACAAAGGTATTTCTCAAGGCCCCGATCACCACCCCTCAGGGCGGTGGATTCAAAAGCCTTAACGTGACCACCCGGAAAATGCTTGGCCTGTACGCCAACGTACGTCCATGCGTGTCTTATCACCCGTACGTCGATACAAAACATCCGGTGATGGACGTCGTGATCATCCGCGAAAATGAAGAAGACCTTTATGCCGGCATTGAACATCAGCAGACCGACGAAGTCGTTCAATGTCTCAAATTGATCTCAAGACCCGGATGCGAGAAAATTATTCGATACGCGTTCGAATATGCTGTTCAGCATCATCGCAAAAAAGTGACATGCTTCACGAAAGACAACATCATGAAGCTTACAGACGGTCTTTTCCATCAGGTTTTCGATGAGATCGCAAAAGACTATCCGGGTATACAAAGCGAACACTGGATCATCGACATTGGCGCCGCCAAGCTCGCGGATACGCCCGAGGTCTTTGATGTAATCGTTACGCCAAACCTTTATGGCGACGTGATCTCGGACGTCGCTGCGCAAATTGCGGGCTCAGTAGGGCTTGCAGGTTCGGCCAATATCGGCGAACACTGCGCGATGTTTGAGGCAATACACGGTTCTGCACCGCGCCGGGCCGGAATGAATGTCGCCAACCCGTCAGGCTTACTGCTTGGCGCGGTTCAAATGCTCGCCTACATCGATGAACCTGCTACGGCATCGCTCATTCACAACGCCTGGCTCCGGACACTCGAGGACGGCTATCACACATACGACATCTTCAAAGAAGGCACGAGCAAGGAAAAGGTCGGAACAGATCAGTTCGCAAGCGAGGTGATCCGACGCCTTGGAGATATTCCACGCAAACTGCAAACCGTCGCGTATGGGAAACGACAAAACATCGAGGTAAAACCGCGCAGGATCGCACCTGCAAAAAAAGAGATCGTTGGAGTTGACGTTTTTCTGCACTGGTCTCATGGCAGCCCCGATCAACTCGGTTCAACGCTCGATGCCGTGCCCGATGAGAACTTCCGCTTGGAGATGATCACGAACAGAGGCGTTAAGGTGTATCCGAAGGGATTTCCTGAAACGTTTTGTACCGACCACTGGCGATGCCGGTTCGTTTCGAAGAATGGGCCTGTTCAATACAAAAATGTTATCCGGCTTCTTACCGGTTTGAACGACCTCGGGCTGGACGTCATCAAGACTGAAAACCTCTGCACCTTCGACGGCAAACCGGCGTACTCGATGGGACAGGGTCAATAGATGCAAGTATGATACAAACACCGGCATCCATTCATCCGACGATCCGCAGAATGTTCCATAAACGGCAGGGGCTTATTCTTTCGACTCCCGCAAAAGCCCTTGCCATGCGTCCGCTGATCCGACAGTATCTCAACCTCGATGTGACCTGTCTGCAGGGAAATGATCTTGATATATGCAGGCAGATTGCAGGAAGGATCGACGATACGCCCGAAATCGTTCGTCGGCTTCGAAGAACCCTTGCATCCTCGCTGAGGGCAGCGAACACAACGATTGGATTTGCCAACCAGGGTACGATCCAACCACATGGACACATACCGTTTCTGAAGGTAAACCGCGAAGTAGTGATGCTCCTGGATCTCGAGCATGATCTCGAGTTATACGTCTGCTCAGAAAGCACGAATACCGCGTATGTACGACAGGAGGTAAAAACATGGCAAGACTTAAATGACATGGCTGAAAAAATCGGATTTCCTGGTCACGGTATGGTTCTCAAATCACTTTGCAACGGCTACGTTGAAAAGCCTGAGGTGGAAGTTATTAGCTGGGAACAATTACACGCCGTGTTCCACCAGCTGATCCGTTCGGGCAACGTCATTATCGCGGAATCGGATATGCGCGCATTCGCAAATCCAACACGTATGAAATTAATTGAAAAAGCAACCGAATTACTTATGAAAAAAACCGTCAATACCTGCCCCGAGTGCCAATGGCCGGGTTTTAGTTGCGTCGATTCCAAACCGGGGCTTTCCTGTGCAGCATGTGGTTCGCCAACGAATGTAACGCTCGTGAAAATATACCGGTGCGAGAACTGCAGCTACTCGGACGAAAGATATTATACGCAGGGTTTGAACGCGGGAACTGACTCCTGCGAACACTGTAACCCGGTCTAAATCCAATAAACTCTGACATTTTGGAGAGGCAGCACCAATTGGTACATAGCTACTCCGTTGTGGGGCATCCGGCCGGGAGTGCACCGGGTATCGGCCAGGCATGTCGGAACAGCCGCCGATCCTGTCGAATGTTTCGCCGGAAACGTCGAGATTCTCAAAACCGGATCCAACAAATTCGGCGGATCATCGTTAGGAATTACAGTATTTCTAAATTGTGTGTAATGCAAGCGAATGGTGCAGAACAGGTGATTACGTCTCATCCGGCGAAGAAACAGGGAATTTCGATTCCAAAAGATGTGTATACGAGGTTGTCTGAATTTATTGTTAACGAATTGTTAAAGCAGGACGAACACACGTCTATTACGCTGCTCGAAGAGGCCGAGCAAACGTTTACAGACATTCCCAATTTGTTCTGGTATCTCATGCATGTAAGACTTGACCTCGAAGCCAAGGGCTACGTTCGCATGACCGACCACAAGGATCTCAATAACCGTTTTCTCCGAATGACAACCCGCGGCATGCGGCGTCTCGCGGGATCCGGTTCGGCGCGCACGCAGTCGTAAATCCTCTCCAACTGCAGGCAAACGGAAATAAAACGGACAGCCCGCCCGGATTGTCGCGCAATTTCCTATGTTAGCGTCCATGCAAACGTTATGGAACATTATTTTGCTATTCTTGGACTTAATCCGGGCGCTTCCGAGACGGAGATAAAAAAAGCTTACCGGCGGCTCGCGCGGAAATATCATCCGGATGTAAGCACATTGCCCGACGCCGAAGAAAGATTTCTCGAAATCACAGAGGCGTACGACCGCCTTCTTGAAAAACCTTCATATCAGTCAATCACGTTTGAGGCACCGTCTCCGGCAGTCGATCGCGAGCAGCAACGTCGCGACCGGGCTCGCCAGCACGCCCGCAGGCGCTACGAAGAATTCCGGCAGAGCACACTCGCTTTTAAGAAAGCGTGGTATTTCATGCCGCTGAAAATTCTCACCAATGTTTTGATACTATGCCTTTACGCACTTGCACTGGCCATGCTGGTTTCGCCGCTTTTGGCATGGATCGTGTCCGGAAGACTTGGCGTCATTATCGGATTTGCATTGCTGGCTACCGTGAGTGTACAGGTCTACCAGGTCGCACAGCTGTTAAGGAAGGGCACGCGCGACTATTTTGAGGACTGGGAGTAGATGCAGGCTCCTGTGTTTTCTTGTGAAATGAACGTTTAACGATTTTACAATAAGTGCTATGAACAAGTTCCATACTTTCCTTTTACTGATC
>CBKWFZ010000482.1:0-3915 GCA_966673785.1 uncultured bacterium | reverse complement strand
TCTGCACAAAACTGATACGATAACGGATGGATCAGCGGTTATAACCGGTATTCTACTTGCCTTCAACGTCCCGTCAAATCTGCCCTGGCACATAATAATGATCGGGTCATTTGTGGCGATGGGAATTGGAAAGCTCAGTTTCGGCGGACTCGGAAACAATCCATTCAATCCCGCACTTGTCGGGCGCGTTTTCCTGTTGATTTCCTTTCCTGTACAGATGACCAGCTGGCCGAACCCCGGATTTACGCTAAGCCTTGATGCGACGACGAGCGCGACACCCCTTGGACTAATCAAGGATGGCCTTCGTCTCGGTGAGCCGGTACCGGAAATAATGCAGCAGATGCCGTCGTACACAAATATGTTCTTCGGATTTCTTGGCGGGTCGCTTGGCGAGGCTTCGGCATTCGCCCTGTTGCTCGGCTTTGGTTACATGCTTTTCAAACGTGTAATAACCTGGCACACACCGGTCGCACTGGTGCTCACCGTATTTCTGCTTACGGGCGTATTCTGGTTGATCGATCCGCAACGATATGCAAATCCGTTCTTTCATGTACTCAGTGGCGGTGTACTGCTTGGCGCGATCTTCATGGCCAACTATTATGTAACGTCACCGGTCACACACAAAGGGATGTTGATCTTCGGGATAGGCATTGGCTTGATTACTGTACTTATCCGCCTCTTTGGCAGTTATCCCGAAGGAATCTCGTTCGCAATTCTGATCATGAACGCCTTTGTTCCCCTGATCAACAGGTTTTTCAAACCGGTCGCATTTGGAATCAGTAAAAAAAGCACAACCAGTCCAAGATAACTATGGCACCCCGTGAGTCGACATTCATCAACATGCTGGTTACCCTTACCGCCGTGACGCTTATCGCCGGCGTTGCGCTGGGTTTTGTTTACAAAGCCACGGAGGGTCCGATCCGGGAGGCCGTACTTGCAAAGCAGCTCAAGGCAATCGAATCGGTGATCAGCCAATACGATAACAATCCGGTAGCGGAAAAATATAAGGTGGCTGTCGCCGGCGGAAAGGACAGTCTCGAGTTCTTCCCGGCCACGTGGAAAGGGGAGACGGTCGGAGTTGCAATCAAGACAAAATCGGGAAAGGGTTATAGCGGGGATATATGGCTGATGGTCGGGTTCAACGCGGATGGCGCCATTGAGGATGTTTTCGTGATCCAGCATCTTGAAACTCCCGGGCTTGGTTCGAAAATGTCAGAGCCTTTCTTCCTTGATCAGTTTCGTGGTAAACATCCGGGCAAGGTTGATCTCCGCGTGAAAAAGGATGGCGGGTCCGTTGACGCGATCTCCGGCGCAACGATTTCGTCACGCGCATTTTCCGAGGCGGTGCTGGCTGCCTATGAAACGTTTGAACAATCCGAATATGGAAAAGATTAGCACGAAAGAGAACTTTCTTAAGGGGCTGGGGCGCGAGAATCCGGTGTTCGTTGTCATGCTCGGACTTTGCCCGACGTTAGGCGTAACGTCGAGCGCGATTAACGGTATCGGTATGGGTGTGGCGACGCTGTTCGTGCTCACCATGTCGAACGTGGTGATCGCAGCCGTGAAAGATCTCATTCCCGCCAAGGTGCGGATACCGTCATATATCGTAATCATCGCCGCGTTTGTAACCGTAATCGATCTGCTGATGGCAGGCTACGTACCGGCACTCCATGAACAGCTTGGCTTGTTTATTCCGCTGATCGTTGTGAACTGCATTGTGTTGGGACGTGCCGAAGCTTTCGCATCACGGAACACGATTTATGACAGCATGGTCGATGGTCTCGGGATGGGATTCGGGTTCACCTATGCGCTGACGCTGATCGGTGTCATCCGCGAGATGCTGGGCAGCCTGTCGGTTTTTGGGATCAGAATCGTCGAGGGCGATGGCATGCTGATCTTCATTCTCGCACCCGGTGCATTCATTACCCTCGGGTTTATCATCGCGTTCAACCGCTGGATCGCTTTGCGGCGGAAAAAGAACGCGGCGCGTCCCAAAGACGTAGCTGAAACAAGGAAGGAAACTGCAGTACCCGTCTAAATCACCGATATGGAATACCTCATTATCATATTCTCCGCGATCTTCATCAATAATATTGTTCTTTCCAGGTTTTTGGGGATATGTCCTTTCCTGGGCGTCTCGAAAAGTTTTTCAACGGCAACCGGGATGGGTATGGCGGTCATCTTTGTAATGACCATTGCAACGATCATTACCTACCTGATCATGCACTACCTGCTTGTTCCCTTTGACGTGACATATCTTCAGACGGTCAGTTATATCCTGGTGATCGCGTTCCTTGTTCAGGTTGTGGAGATTGTTCTGAAAAAGGTGAGCCGCGAATTGTATCAGTCCCTTGGTGTATTTCTTCCGCTCATCACAACCAACTGCACCATTCTCGGTGTGGCGATTCTTGTGATACAAAAGGAGCTGACCCTCGTTCAGAGTGTGATCTTCGCAGTGGGCAACGGGCTCGGATTTACGCTGGCGATTATTCTTTTCGCCTCCTTGCGCGAGCAACTGGATTTTGCTGAGATCCCTGAGGCTATGAAGGGCGTACCCGCCGCCTTGATCGTAGCGAGCATTCTTGCTATGGCGTTCATGGGCTTTGCCGGTATTGTCTGAGACGGGTGACAAAGATCAGTCGCCACAATGATGGCTCTCAGGGTTTCCGTCAACATTTAATGCAAACTTTTCTTTATCGCGCAGCATTGCAAGTTCTTTCTGGGCGGTGAAAAACCTATGGAAAAGAAGACCAATTTGATCCGCGAAGCGACGATACGTTTTGCGGGCGATTCCGGTGACGGAATGCAACTGATCGGAGCCCAGTTTTCAGATACGTGCGGATTCGCCGGGAATAGCGTAAACACATTTCCCGACTATCCATCGGAAATTCGCGCACCGGAAGGAACCCTTTACGGTGTCAGTGCTTTCCAGGTCCATTTCGGCTCCGACGGTGTATATACTTCCGGCGATCAGATCGATGTGTTATTTGCAATGAACGCATCTTCGCTTAAGGTCAACCTGGCGCATGTAAAAAAGGGCGGACTGATTATCGCTGACTTACCGGGATTCGATGCAAAGAATCTGCAACTCGCAGGGTACCTTACCAATCCGCTGGACAGTGAGATAACGAGTGGTTATACTGTCTTAGGTCTTGATTTTGTCGCCGAAATAAAAAAACTATTTAAGGAGCACGGCATTGATCAGAAGCTTTCAAGACAGGTAAAGAATATCTTTGCGCTGGGCATTTCTTACTGGCTCTACTCGCTTCCTATCGAGGGTACGAAACGATGGCTTGAAAAGAAGTTCGCGTCACGTGACGAGGTGCTTCGTGCGAACCTGACGGTACTTGAAGCGGGGTATCGTTACGCCGCGGAGTGTGAGGGACTGCCACAAAATTTCGCCCTCGAAAAAACACGGCCGGCGCAGGGACGATACAGAAATATTACGGGTAATCAGGCCGTTGCGCTAGGCCTTGTGACTGCTGCATTCCGTGCGAAGTTGCCGTTGTTTCTCGGTTCTTATCCAATAACGCCTGCGACCGAAATCCTGCAGTATCTTTCACGCTATGCGCGTTATGGTGTGAAAACCCTGCAGGCTGAGGACGAAATCGCGGGAATTACAAGCGCAATCGGCGCAGCATACGGAGGCAGCCTTGCTGCTACGACGACGAGCGGACCAGGACTTTCACTGAAGAGCGAGGCGATCGGTCTTGCTGTGATGACGGAACTACCGCTTGTGATCATTGACGTGCAACGCGCCGGTCCTTCTACAGGGATGCCAACCAAACCTGAACAAAGCGACCTTCTTCAGGCTTTCTATGGCCGCCACGGCGAATCACCGGTCTGTGTGCTTGCCGCCTCGGGACCTGCCGATTGTTTTCACATGACGCTTGAGGCCGCGCGAATTGCTGTTAC
>CBKWFZ010000481.1:0-3918 GCA_966673785.1 uncultured bacterium | reverse complement strand
GCATAAGGACCCTGAACACGGTTGTAAAATGCATATCCTTCATACTCGACACCCGAGTACCAGGAGATGAACAACTCGGTTATGTATGCTATTCCGACGATCGAACCCGTAACGATAATAATGATGTTCATGAGTTCGATGTGATAGATCGTGATGTAGTCCTCCAGCTTGAATACCACACGGGTGATGAGGAGCAACGTCAATACCATCGCAAACCCGGAGAAGATCGCACCGGCAACGAAGTACGGCGGGAAGATGGTCGTGTGCCATCCGGGGATCACCGAAGTAGCAAAGTCCATCGAAACGATCGTGTGAACTGAAAGTACGAGCGGTGTAGAAAGACCAGCAAGGATAAGCGCAACGGATTCATAGCGCATCCAGGTTTTTGCTCCACCCTGCCAGCCGAAGCTCAATGCATTGTAGATCGTCGCTCTCAGGCGGTTGCCTTGTACGAGGGCGCGGTCGCGAATTGTAGCAAAGTCAGGGATAAGACCGATATACCAGAACACCAGCGACACGGTAAAGTAAGTCGAGATGGCAAATACGTCCCAGAGCAGCGGAGAATTAAAGTTCACCCAAAGCGAGCCGAACGTGTTCGGCAGTGGCAGCGCCCAGTAGAATCCGAGCCACAGACGGCCCATGTGCAAACCAGGGAACGAGGCCGCGCAAATAACCGCGAAGATTGTCATCGCTTCAGCAGCACGGTTGATTGACATTCTCCACTTCTGACGGAACAGAAGCAGGATCGCAGAGATAAGCGTACCCGCGTGACCGATACCGACCCACCAGACGAAGTTTGTGATATCCCACGCCCAGCCTACTGTTTTGTTCAAACCCCACACACCCACGCCTTCCCAAAGCAGCACGCATACGCAATAGAAACCAAAACCGAGAAGCGCAAGACTTACGGCCATGGCCATCCACCATAACGGAGTAGGTTTTCCCTCTACCTGGCGGCTGATATCATGAGATACATCTTTTACCGTTTTCCCACCGGTTACCAGAGGATCCCGAACTACTGAACTTACCTGCATTGTATCGTAAAATATTATCGTTTATCGTTTGATCCAGTCTCAGGCATTCTGCCTTTTGTTCCTCACTTTCGCGAGATAGAATATATTCGGCCGTACATCAATCTCCTCGAGAACGTTGTAAGCGCGCGGGTTATCCGATTGCTTGTCGTTAATGTGCGGACGATCCTCATAAAGCGGTCTGATCTTCAGCAGCTTCGACACCTTGCTGTCGGGATTGTTCATATCGCCGAACACGATCGCACCGGTCGAACATGAAGCCTGACATGCAGTCACCACTTCACCGTCCTTCACGGGTCTTCTTTCCTTTTTCGCATTAAGCTTACCGGCCTGGATGCGCTGTACGCAGAACGTACATTTCTCCATAACACCGCGTGAACGCACTGTGACGTCAGGGTTGAGGACCATCTTTCCGAGATCCGTGTTCATCGCGGGATTTACTTCCGCAAACTGATTGTTGTCGTGGTATTTGAACCAGTTGAATCTTCTTACCTTATACGGACAGTTATTCGCGCAGTAGCGGGTTCCGATACAGCGGTTGTAGGTCATCTGATTCAAGCCTTCCGTGCTGTGCGTTGTTGCCGCTACCGGACACACTGTTTCGCATGGGGCGTTGTTACAGTGCTGGCAGAGCATCGGCTGGAAGACTACTTCCGGATTCTCGGCTGCGATCTCCAGTTCGTCCCAATTGTCGGGAGCAGCGTCGCTGGAATAATAGCGATCGATCCTGAGCCAATGCATTTCGCGGCGGTTGATAACTTCCTCACGGCCGACGAGCGCAATGTTGTTTTCAACGTTACATGCCACCACACAAGCACCGCAGCCGGTACAGGTGTTGAGGTCGATGGCCATTCCCCAGTGGTGTTGTTTGTAGTCGTGGCCTTTCCAGATATTCAGCTTCTCAGGCTCAACCTTCTTTCCTCCTTCGTCTTCGCCGGTTTTCCGGACATCGGACCACGTAGGTATTTTCGGTTCGTACTTATCCCACGTCTTGTTTGTGTATTCCTTCAGCGTCGTTTCCTGGATCACAGTCTGACGCGCCATGTACGTATTGTGCGTCTGGGTTTGCGCCAGTTGATAAGACTCGTCAGTAATGTCGAACTTAACATTGGCAGCGGTGTATGAGAGTGATCCGTTTTGCATGCTGAGGAGCGGATATGCATTGCGTCCGATGTTGTTGGCAACTTTACCCGCGTGCGTGCGGCCATAACCTAACGGAATCCCTATTGTACCAGGTGCCTGCCCCGGTTGTATCATTACCGGAAGGGTTAAAGGTATGGCCTGCCCTACCGAGATGTTCGCCATCTTCGTAAAGCTTTCCTGGAACGAAATATCTTTTGCGTCGGAAGGGGCGACGGTAACGTAATGATCCCACACCACCTTTGTGATCGGGTCGGGAAGTTCCTGCAGCAGTGGATTATTCGCCTGCGATCCGTTACCGATATTTCCGCTCTCGTAAACAACAAGCTCGAAACCGGCAGCCTTGTTTCCGGCTGTGATCGCCGCAGCATCAGCGGAGACATCGCCGCTGAATGTAACGGAAACCGCTTCTCCGGAAGGCTGATCGTACACGCCATCGTATAGGCACTTATCCCAAAACGCCTGGAAGCCAAGACCTGTGGCACCGCCACCGAACCGGGTCTGCCAGTTGCTCTTTATAAATTCAAAATAGTCGGGGTTGCTTTCGCCGGCCCAGACAAGGAGACTTTCCTGCGCTGCTCTCGACTTGAAGATCGGGGTAATCGTAGGCTGCGCGAGGCTGAAGCGGCCTCTTTTTGGTTCGGCATCGTTCCATGCCTCGAGGAAGTGATGATCCGGAGCCTGAAACGCCGCCTGTGAGCCGGTTTCGTCCTCCTTATAGTTTGTTGAAACCGTAAGAGCAACCTTCTTAAGTGCTCCGGCGAGCTTGGTGCCCATCGGATGATCGTAAACCGGATTACAATTCAGGAAGATGACAGCACCGATACTTCCGGCGTCCGCCTCATTAATGAAATTCGCCATCGCCTCGTCGTCGCCCTGCTTGTAATTCACGGGTTCGTTCGGAAGAATGGTTGAGCCATAACTTCCCAGCATATCGTTGATGGCATTGATGATCACCTGCACGGACTTGTTATTCGAGCCGGCTACCACGAGGGCGTTACCACGGCTTGCCCAAAGGTCTTCCGCAGCTTCGGAGATATTTTCCACGTCCACACCGCCACTAACGGTAGGTCTACCTGCCTTTGCCGCGATCAGGTTGTAAAGTTGAATGGCCACCGCACCTTCCTGGGAAGGTTTGATCATCGTACGATAATCGGCATTGGCACCGGCCAATGACATCACGGACTCAAACTGATAGTGGCGGGACATATCCGATTTGGTCTCGGAGATCTCGCGTCCCTTCGCATATTGAACCGTAGACTCGATTGGCGCAATCCAGCTGTTCAGAAAATCAGCCGCGATGCTGACAATCGTTTTGGCTTTACTGAAATCGTAGGAAGGAATGAATGGAGAACCGAAAGTCTGTTCATTTGCCTTTAGCATTCCATACGCCGAAACCTGGTCGTACTGGATATGTTGCGTTGACGGATATTTTGCTTTGAAACGTTCAATGACTGCTTTGGTGCTGGGGCTGAGGATAGAATTCGAAACGATCCTCACCTGTCCTGCCTGATTCAGCTTTGCGATCACTTTGCTGTCAAGGTCCTCCCAATTGATCCGACCCTGACCTTCTTTCGGACCGCGCAGACGAGCGTTGTCATATAGAGAAAGCACGGATGCCTCTACCTGAGCATTGATACCTCCTTTGCTCACGCTGGAGAGCGCGTTCGGTTCTATTTTTATCGGACGGCCCTCACGGGTTTTTACCACAATACTGCAGTATTCACCGCCATTGATATACGTGGTT
>CBKWFZ010000480.1:0-3918 GCA_966673785.1 uncultured bacterium | reverse complement strand
ATTCCGAAACTCGATGAAAACGGCGAGCGGATCTATGTGAACAGCGCCGGGGAAGTTGTATCCTCAACCGCTACCGGAGCGATGCCTGCGTATGAACTGAATTATACAACCTATACGGCAGCCGGAGCAAACCCTGATCACGTGCGCCGCTATGCGCAGAACCGGCAGTGGAATACTATCAATGCATTCTCTACCTATGACTGGAAACTAAATGATGACCATAGTTTTCGCTTTATGGCGGGTATGAACCGCGTAGCATACGACCTGGCTTACAACTGGTCGCAGGTAACTCAACTGATTGATTACAGCAATCCTCAGTTTGACCTTGCCACCGGAACGCCTACAACCAGTGGTGGCGAGTATTGGGATTCCCAACTTGGATTCTTCGGACGTATTAATTACAACTTCCGCGACAAGTATCTTGTTGAAGCGAATCTCCGCCGGGATGGCACATCTAAATTTCCCACTGACCTGCGCTGGCGGTCGTTCCCGTCATTCTCACTTGGATGGCGAATCAATCAGGAATCGTGGATGGATTGGACGAATACGTTCATGGATGAGTTTAAAGTGCGCGGTTCATGGGGAACGATCGGCGATCAGTCGGTACCCAACAACCTTTATGTGCCTACCATGAATGGATCGTTCAGCTCGTTCATCATGTCGAACGCAAGACTCTACCAGTTTGGTACTCCGGCGGCCGTGTCACAGTCCGTCACGTGGCAGGATATCACCACGCTGGATCTCGGCGTCGATGCGAGATTCCTGAACGGAAAACTGGGAGTTACATTCGATTGGTTCCGTCGCGATACCGAGAACATGATTGTACCACAGGAGGGCATTCCGCCTACATTCGGTGCGGCTGCACCACAGGGCAACTTCGGTTCCCTCCGGACAAACGGTATTGAGCTTCAGCTCGACTATTCCCATGAGTTCGATAACGGCCTGCGCCTGAATTTTGTCGGTACGTTTGCAGATGCCAAGACGAAGATTACAAAATATGGCTCGACCACAAGCATTGACAGCTGGTACGTTGGCAAGACCTACGGCGAAATCTGGGGTTATGAGACGGATCGGCTTTACCAGGCTGAAGACTTTGTGTATGACGGCAACGGCGATCTGGTAACAATCGTGACAGAAGGCGGTCAGACAATCAATCAGCTTTCGGACGAGAACGGGGCAACGCAGGAAGAGCTGCAGGCCGGCAACTTCCGGTTTGGTCCTGGTGATGTGAAATTCAAGGACCTCAACGGCGACGGTGTTATCAATGATGGCAACAGGCTGACTGACGACCACGGTGATCTCAAGGTGATTGGTAACTCCACACCACGGTATGAGTATAGCTTCCGCGCCGGAGCAGACTTCAAAGGCTTTGACTTCAACATCTTCTTCCAGGGGATCGGAAAACGCGATGTATGGGGTAATGGCTTTCTCGCTATTCCTGGTTTCAATGCCGCTGACGGTGCCATGCCGCAGGCTTTTGCTGGCGATTTCTGGAAAGAGGATCGCACGGGCGCGTTTTACCCACGCCCCTACAATCAGGCCAACAGCAACACGACCCTGAATATGCAGGTGCAAAGTCGGTATCTGCTGAACATGGCCTACCTGCGGATCAAGAACATCACGCTCGGCTATACGCTTCCTTCGCGTATAACGGAACGTATACATGCCAAGAAGCTGCGTGTGTATGCCTCACTTGAAAACTTCTTTACGTTCGATCACCTTGGCGATTTGCCGATCGATCCGGAGGAGGTCGCCGGATACTCCATGTGGAACGAGACCAACTACAACCTTGGCCGGACCGGAGTAGGCGTGCCTACCTTCAAGAGCGCTTCAGTCGGACTTCAGTTAGGCTTCTAAACATCAAGACTATGAAAAAATATTCAATCATTATATTAACCTTTGCCCTTGCTCTCGGCAGCTGCGAAGATTTCCTGGAAAGACCACCTTTGACGCAGATGAACGATGAGACCTACTGGACCAGTGAAAACAATCTGCGTCTGTTCGTAAACGGTTTCTATTCGAACTACTTCGTCGGTTACAACAATACCTGGGGCGTCGATTACGCACCGCTTCGCGGCTACTACTTCTCAGACGACTTCACCGGTGCCGGTAAACAGATCAATTTTGAAACGCAGGCGCCGGCTTCCCGGATGAACATTAGCGAGTCGGCGCTCTGGCTGACCTTTTACGCCGGTCCGACCTGGAATTTCGCCTGGGTTCGCAAGTCTAATTTGTTGCTGGAAAGGATCGAAGGAATGAAAAACTCGTATCTGGATGAAGCAGCGTATCAGCACTGGACAGCCGTTGCACGATTCTTCAGGGGATTCGAATACAGCAGACTTGTCAGCGTGTTCGGCGACGTGCCATACTACGGCGAAGTCGTTGGTGACAATGAACTCGACTTGCTTTACAAAGATCGCGATGACCGGACGTTGGTGATGGACAAAGTGTACGAAGATTTTGAATACGCACTTGCCAACATGCGCGTTTCCGATGTCAACAGCCAATACCTCAACCGGTACATCGCGGCCGCATTTATCTCCCGGCTTATGCTCTTCGAGGGCACATGGCAGAAGTACCATCTGGGAAATAACGATAAGGCTGAACAATACCTCCAGATGGCCGTCGATGCAGCTGCGATAGTAATGGAATCGGGTAAGTGGTCTTTCGGAAGTGATTTCCGCGCACTCTTTGGATCGGAAAACCTGGCGGGAAATGCAGAAGTGATTATGTACCGCCAGTATGATGCGGCAATCGGCATAACCCACCACGTAGCTTCCTATTCAAATATCACTGAAGGTCAGGGATATGCTGCAAATCTTGATCTGGTGAAGTCATTCATCACTGTGGATGGGCAGCCGTATCAGTCATCTACGGTACCTGATGCTGATAAATTTGATATCGGAACGCTCGTAACAACACGTGATCCGCGTTTTGAGGCCACGTTCTGGGATGCACCGCGGTCACAGTCGGCAACGTTGTTGTACGCTGACAAGTTCATCGATCGGGAAGGCCCGACCTACGCCGGTGGAACGTATCCTGCCAAGTACGGATCGAACACCAATACCAACGATGCACCCGTTATCCGCCTTGCGGAAGTGGTGCTGAACTGGATCGAAGCCAAAGCGGAACTGGCTGAACTGGGAGTCGGCGCGGTGTCCCAGGCCGATATCGATGCCTCCATCAACGCTATCCGTAACCGCCCGCTGGATCAGGTCGCCATTGACAAAGGTGTTCAAAAAACCGCGCCTTTAATGCTGGCAGGAATTCCTGATGACCCGGACCGCGATCCGTCTGTTTCGCCACTGCTCTGGGAGATCCGCCGTGAACGGAGGATGGAATTTGTATTCGAGCACACGCGATTGCTTGACATCAAGCGTTGGAAGAAGATCGAGTATATGGATGGCAGTGTGAATGAAGATATTTTGCTTGGCCCATGGGTAGACTTCCCGGCCGAATTCCCGGCGTGGCTTGTGGCGGGCAAAGTTGGAAAACTGAAGGTGGAGAAAGCCGATGGTACGGTGGTGACCTATGACGGTACCAACGGAGCAGAAATGGTCGGGTTCTATATACCTGAAAATGTTTCTAACCGGGATCCGTTCTCTGATCGGGTTTACCTGGCACCCCTCGGCGAAAATCAGATCAGTCAGTATGAAGACAAAGGCTTTACACTTTCACAAACTCCTGGCTGGTAGCCAGCCGGTTAATGTTTGTGAAGTGGTTGAAATTGGTGTATAAATGTTTGGTTTGGTAAAAAGGTCCCTCCGTCAAGGAGGGCCTTTTTTATTTGACGGGTTGGCTTAAGAACTTGTCAGGACCTTTTTCACCGCAAGGACGCAAAGACGCGATGGAACGCAAGGAATAATGCAATTGGAAATTTGTAATTGAAATGTTCACGGATCTGGCAGTATGAAATAC
>CBKWFZ010000479.1:0-3921 GCA_966673785.1 uncultured bacterium | reverse complement strand
GATTGTCGGATTTCAGGAATCAAGCCGCGACATTCTTCAGGGTGATGAGCCCGGAGTTTTCTGGATTTGCCATGGTTATAAAGGCGTGTTTAGGATCAGGATCGACGAGGATTTTACCCGCGTTCTAAGTCTTGAGCACTATAAAGATGAAAACGGCCTGCCTTCTCCGTTTAATGTCAACGTAACGCGCTGGAAGAATGCCATCGTCTTCACCACGAACAATGGCATATTCACCTATAATAAAGAGTCGGGACAATTTGAGCCTCACAGTGCGTTGAACAATATTTTCGGTACGGACAGGAATGTACGCCAGATCAGGGAGATAGGCGACAGGACGTGGTTCGTGCATGACAATGAGGTGGGATACTTTTTTACCGCTGAAAACAATCCCGGGTTGCGTAAGGGTTACTTTTTGCAGTTAAGAGGCGCTTTCAACCCGAGTATGGAGTGTATTGTTCCGCTCAATGACAACACGGTACTGCTGGGAACAAATAGCGGGCTATACGCCTTTGACCTGAAATTTTCGGCTTCGGCGAAGCCCGGTGCGGCCAGGTTGTCAAGCGTCACGTACTCAGCTGGTCAGGGAAAAGTAATGGCCGCCTCGCTGAACCAGTCTGGCGGAGTTGTGCAACGGCTGCCCTACGATGCAGTGGCCGTTGAGTTTTCGTTTTCAGCGCCTTCGTTTCAGGATAAGCTGAACGTCGAATACAGCTACTGGCTGGAAGGAGCGGAAGACCAGTGGTCTCTATGGAGTACCGGCTCGCGCAAGGATTACAGCCTGTTGCCGGCAGGCTCCTATATATTCCACGTCAAAGCACGGAGCCAGCTTGGAGAATCGTCAGGAGAGGCTGTTTACCATTTCGAAATCATGCCGGCGTGGTATTATTCGCGCTGGGCGATATTCTTTTACGTGATTGCCGGGCTGTCAGCATTCGCGTTCGCCGCTTTTTTTGTCGATCGGCGCTTGCGTCGCGAGAGCGCTAAAAAGCTCGAGGAGGAAAAGAAAAAACGCCGGGTGCTCGAGCTTGAGCTGCAACGTATCCGGTTACTGCAGGAGAAGGATGCGATCAAAAAGGACAAGGACCAGCTCGAGGAGGATGTGATCTATAAAAGCAAGGAGCTCGCAAACTACACGATGTTGCTGGTTAAGAAGCGGGATCTGCTTTCCCTGATGCATGACGAACTGAAGGAGCTGAGGGAAACAGTTAAAAATGAATCCGGACGTCAGCGAATCCGCGATCTCATCAAGAAAATTAACATGAATCTGCAGGATGAGGAACATATAAAGGTGTTTGAAGCAAATTTTGAGCGTGTACATCATGAATTTTTTGCGCAACTGAAGGCAAATTTCCCGGAATTGACCGCCAAGGAACTGCAACTGTGCGCGTTCGTGAAGATGAATCTGACCAATAAAGAAATCGCCTCTATACTGAACATCAGTGTCCGCGGGGTAGAGACCGCCCGATACAGGTTGCGCAAACGTCTGGGTCTCACTCAGGACGAAGACATGGGGCATTTTTTCGAAAAACTTTTCGCTCCGGGATCCGAGTCGTGGCAATCGCACGTCGACTGAACCACATCATTACTTTCATCCAGTCCGCTCACGCGGCCTTCAACATTGGTCGATGACGATTGTCATTCGCCCGGTGAAGTAAGTTTTGTGTCCGTGTGTCGTGGTTATTTCCTTGATTATCAATTGCTCCAGAGTGCCTGACGTAGTTCCGGCGTACCGTGTGATGTGGCTGCTGTATTAAAACTGTAGACGGATTTTTCCTGCAGGAAACGTTAGCAGATACATTTGGCCGAAATCGGCAACGATTCCGGTTACGAAAGCAATGCCACCTTATCCAACCAAATCATAAAAAGTATGAAGGAATTTTTACTGCAAAGAAAGCGATTGATTCAATGCTTTCTTTTCCTGTTGCTGACCGCAACGTGGGGACCGGCGCTTGCGCAGTCCCGGAACGTTACCGGTACAGTGACTGACGGAGCGAACGGTGAGGCACTTCCAGGTGTCAGCATCATTGTGAAGGGCACCACCACCGGTACGATTACGGATGTGAATGGCCAGTTCTCGATCCAGGTTTCATCAGACAACGACGTGCTGGTGCTTTCATTTGTCGGCTATACGAAAACGGAAGTTCCGGTAGCCGGTAAGACAGACCTGTCCATCGCGCTGACACCGGATGTAACGACCCTCGAGGAACTGGTCGTTGTGGGTTACGGCGAGCAGAAGAAGAGCGTCGTGACCGGTGCGATTTCGAGCGTGAAAGGCGACGACATCGCAGGTCAGCCGATTTCCCGCGTTGAACAAGCTATTCAGGGACGGACCTCCGGCGTAATCGTCGCACAGAATTCCGGACAACCAGGTTCTTCCGCAACGATTCGTGTACGCGGAATAACAACGCTTGGTGGGAACGATCCACTCTGGGTGGTGGATGGCGTCGTGGTTGACAATGGCGGAATCGGATATATCAATTCTTCTGACATTGAATCCATTGAAGTGTTAAAAGACGCGTCATCTCAGGCGATTTACGGAGCCCGGGCAGCCGCCGGTGTGATACTGATCACGACTAAGAAGGGCAAGGCTGGGAAGATGGCTGTGAACTACACCGGTTTCTACGGCACGTCATCTCCCGCACGCCGTCTTGATCTTCTCAACGCATCGCAATACGCGACATTAAGAAACGAAGCCTCTGTTGCAGGTGGCGGAAACATCGTGTATCCGGACCCGCAGGCGCTTGGAAAAGGGACAGACTGGCAGGATGAAATCTTCAACAACGACGCGCGACGTCAGAACCATGAGCTCAGTCTCAGCGGTGGAAACGACAAATCCACGTTCTACACATCCTTTGGTTATCTTGATCAGGAAGGTATCGTAGCCAGTGAAATTTCAAATTACAACCGGATCAACGTTCGGTTGAATTCTACGCATAAGATTGCGAAGTGGTTGACTTTTGGTCAGAACCTTGGTTACGCAAAAACGAAGTCGGTAGGGCTGGGCAACACGAATAGTGAGTTCGGTGGTCCCTTAAGTTCGGCCATCAACCTCGATCCGATCACACCGGTTGTGGAAACTGATCCGATCAAAGCATTGGCCGCTCCGTACGACCAGCTGGGTGTTTTGAGAAACGCTGACGGTTACCCGTACGGCATCTCAGGGGCGGTTGGTCAGGAAATTACCAACCCCGTCGCATACATTCAGACACGCAAAGGAAACTACAGCTGGGCGCATGATATCGTTGGAAACGCGTTTGCCGAGGTGACGCCAATCAGCGGGTTGGTGATCAGATCGACCATCGGAACCAAACTTGCGTTTTGGGGAAGTGAAAGCTTCACGCCACTCTTTTATCTGAATGCTTCCACAAAAACTTCACAGAATAATTTCAATCGCGCGCAGAACCAGGTAATGAACTGGACGATTGAGAATACGATTGCCTACACCAGAACCTTGAACGATATCCATACGGCCACCCTTCTTCTCGGCCAGGGCGCATACATGGATGACAATACACGGGCAACGAACGTAACCTATTTTAATCTGCCCGTTGATAATTTCGACGATGCATCGATGAACTATGCGATACCGACGACAAACATCAATGCAAATGGTTCGGAAGGACAGCTTCACAAAGTATCCTCTCTGTTTGCCCGTCTTAACTATGACTTCGATGAAAAATACATCCTCACGGCCATCATCCGCAGAGATGGTTCGAGTCGCTTCGGGGCAAATAATAAATACGGATATTTTCCCTCTTTCTCGGCAGGTTGGAATGTGACGCGTGAGAATTTCTGGCCGCAGAATGACGTTGTCAATTTCCTGAAGATACGCGGTGGTTATGGTGTCGTAGGTAACGATAACATTGGAAACTTTTCTTTTCTCGCAACCATCGGTGGTGGCAGAAACTACACGATCGGAAA
>CBKWFZ010000478.1:0-3922 GCA_966673785.1 uncultured bacterium | reverse complement strand
CAATTATCATTTCGCCAGGCATCTTCTCCCATGGAAAAGCCGGATATATCATTGAGCTGAAACCAAACTCAGACATCGTCATTCCTCCTATTGCAGAAATGTCGATACCTCTTTTCTGGTAAATTTGTACAAACGTCCACGTAAGCAGAATGCCGGGCGGCGTACTGGTGATCGTAAGAAAGATGGTTTCCGACAGGATCATGCCGAACACTTTCAACCGGTTCATCCCTATGGCGAGAAGCATTCCAATCTCCTTTGATCGTTCGAGGACAGCCATCAGCATGGTGTTGATGATTCCGAACGACAAAGCCAGCATTATGATCATGATAAATATGTTCGAGTAAGAATCAGTCGTGTCGATCATGAGTTTCGTTTCAGTCGAAATATCGCTCCAGGCTTCGATCAGATGATCCTTGTTTGTCTCTTGAAGGAGAGTCATAACGCTGGCGATTTGTTCGTCGTGGGCTAAGAGGATCGCAACCTCGTGAAATGCGTTTCCAATTGACAGCAACTTATTCAAATCGGTTCGCTGAACGTACGCCAGCCTTTCATCCACGGGTGCATTGTCTGTTTTATAGATCGCCGCCACGCGGAAAGCCGCAGAAATCAGATTGCTTTCCGGATCGATGAAGGTCAGTACGACCTTGCTTCCAATCCGTAAATGCATCTTTTCCGCCAACCTTCTGCCGATAAGAATCTGATTCTTCTTGCCTGTTGCAAACGTGTTTCCCTCGTCGATCTTACTGCTGAGTTGGGAAACCCGGTCTTCGCTCCCGGGATCAACGCCGATAATCTGCAAACTGGTTGACCCGCTTCCTGTCATAAGCATTCCGTGGCTGACCGTCCTCAACGCAAAGGCGTTTACCTCCGGAATGGCGATCAGGTCATCAATCAGCTTCCCGGGATTGGTAATGGTAAACTTTGCGTCATAATCATCCTTGAATTCCGGATGGTGGATCTGAATATGAGAAACCTCCGTGTCAATCACCTTGCGCACCCGGTCATCCAATATTCCTTTGTAAAGACTTAAAACGAAAAGCCCCGCTGCGAGTCCGATAGCCACAGAAGACATGATGATCACGCTGCGAATTTTATTCCGCCAGATATTCCGCCAGGCCATCGTGAGAATAACCATATCGTTACTTTTTCATTGCCTTGACAGGATCAACTTTCAGCGCCACGATCACCGGATAAGCTGACAAAGCCAATCCAATACAAAAGATGACGACACCTTGCGTAATGAATATGCCCAACTCCATTGAGGCAGGAAATACCGGCTCAAAGTTGAATTTTTTAAATCCCTCGGCCATTTCTCCACCAAAGCGAATGGGATGCTCCTTGAGGTACCAGACAACCGGTACGCTGGCAAGTAACCCTGCAACGGATCCAATCAGAACAGTGAGTACGGATTCAATAATGAAGAGCCATGCGAGTTTCCATTTTTTCATACCAACGGCGACGAGCATGCCCATTTCGTACCTGCGCTCCACCATCATCATCAGCTGGGTTCCGAATATTCCAAAACAGATGAGGAGATAAAGAATAAGCAGGATGATGAATGTACTCGCTTTGTCCATTGTAATATGCTGATCCACATCCGGGAGAAGTTCTTTCCAGGTCATGATCTCGTAGTCATACTGGCGCGACGCACTTGCAATAGCTTTCATCGTCGCATTCAGTCTGGTTTCGGTTTCCAAACCGACGATATAACTTGTCAGCAAACCGGGAGCTGAATAGAATTGTTGGGCGGTACTTAGCGGCATGAACAGCAGCTGATTATTCAACTCCGGCGAACCAAACCGCACCACGCCTTTAATCTGGTACCTGCCCGCCGCCATTGCCCCATGGTATCCCTGACTGATAAGGTAGAGTGTGTCCGCAACACGAAGCGTTAATCTGTTCAGCAGACCTTCCGTCACAAGTACCATATCCGAGTCAGTTTCATCGAGATAGGAGCCTGCGATAAGGCGTGATTGAAGTGATGTTATTTTGTTCTCGCCTTCCGGCGAAATCCCCACGACCATACAGCCCTTGGTGTTTTCGAACGACGACGCCAGCGCGTATGATTCTATACGCGGAGTGAACGCGGCGACATTCGGCAAAGCCTTGACAGCCGCCTCGTACTGGCTGCTTTGCGTTAGTGTATTATCAAGCACCTGATGATCCCAGTAACCACGCTGGTGTATCTGGATGTAGCCCGTATAATAGCCAACCATGTTTCGGACAAAGTTATCGAACACGCCATCCTGCAGACTGCTCGCACTTACGGACAGTATAACTGCAAAGAAGAGTGCCGAGATCGTGATCGCCGTTCTCTGCTTGTTTCGCCAGAGGTTCTTCCATGCAAGCGCAAACCACATTCTAGTTCAGTGTCTTTAGTTGTTGAAGCGTGAAGAATGCATCCGGGATCGGCTTATCGTATGTGATAGCAGTGTAAATCAGCACAGTCTTCTGCCCGGGCTTATCGGCCGGGATCATTTCCATCCGCGTCGGGATTAGCCTGCCGTCCATCACTTTTATGTCATAAGCGTTCATCGTGTTGAGGAGCTCGCCATCCTCGTCATAAAATCTCGTATGAAGTTCGATGAAGTCTTTTTTGTCAATGCATACAATCAACTTGCCCCATACGATAGCGACTTCCGGTTTGGGAACCATCCTGATGATGTAGCATTCCCGTCCCGCAATGATGGTGTCACCCTGGAAAGTATGCTCGTAGTCCTCGACCATCGACGATTCTTTTACGAGGTCGTCATTGGTAAAGTCCGTCCCCATCCAGGATTGTGACATCATTGATGGTGGAAGCTTGATTGAACGCTCCAGAGTCGGTATCCAATTCCATACTTCCTTGCCGCGTTTTAAGAAACAAACCCCTTTCTCCTTTGCGGGACTTTCGATCAGGATCATGGCATACGTTTCCCCTTTCGTCCATGTTTTGACTTTCATTTCCCGACTCCACGTCGGACGTACGGTTCTTATCGTCAGTTCTGCGCGGGAAGTTTCTCCCCGCATCTTGTCGGTAGCCTTCTTCACGACGTCACGCGCGGTGATCTCGGAGATCGGAATACAGAAACTGACGTATAGTGACAGCGTAATGAGTAACATATCAGAAATGAACTTACGGACCTGTCATGAAGCTGAAAGCGCAGCTAGTCATCATCTACCGACTGCTCATTTGTCGTCGCGGTGCTGTTGAGCTCGGTATGCCTGATCTGACCGCCGAGGTAGCCCGTTCTTGCAATCAGGCTGAAACTCACGATTGAAATAAAGAAAGTAATCCATGCGACTCTGCCGGTTAAAGATGATTTTTTGATTGTCAGGTACAGTGCAATCAGAGATACAAATCCAAGAATGAGCAAAGCACCTAATGCGATCCCGGCAGTGTCTTCATGACGTTCGATCACATTTTCGGAAACGCCGGCGATGCGCTCAACGGCTTCTTCAGCGGATTCACCAGTCAGGAAGGTGACCGCAGCACCAATCGATGCAATAACAAACAACCCGTACGCCGCAATCCGGGTTGATGCGCTTTTTACGATGATCCCATAAACCAAGACGAGGGTCCCCAACGCAGAACCCACAATAGCAAGGTGGTTTACCAATAGATGCAAATGCGTTGCGTTCATACTTTTCTCTCAAATTATGTCAAAAGGAGACGAAGGGCACTGATCGACATCATTTCCCGAATTTACCGGCGATGATCATCGTCGCGGCTTCAATCGACCTTTGTCGGATCAGATCACGATGAATGATCTCATCGTATGCAGCGGCAGGGCGGACGTTTCTGAACTGAGACCTTCACCTCCTACGGCGCCCCTCGTGCCTGTGCCAGTGTCTTCTGGAGCGGTCGTGAAACGCATCCAGACGTGCACGTTGTTCCGATGTGAGCATGGGCGCAAGGTTTGCAGCAACAGAATCGAATACC
>CBKWFZ010000477.1:0-3923 GCA_966673785.1 uncultured bacterium | reverse complement strand
CGACAGCTTACTGCCGGGGATTTGAGGCATTACGACTATGTTCTCGCTATGGATCGCAGTAATCTTAGTAACATCATGCGACTCCCGGGGGCGGAAGAACACGCCGGAAAGATTGCACTGCTTCGGGATTTTGATCCTGCTGCGAAAGGCCTTGAGGTTCCGGACCCGTATTTCGGAGGTGATGACGGCTTCCAGGAGGTGTACGAGATCCTGGACCGGTCTATGCATCATTTCATCGAATACGTGCGTGCCCGTCACTCCGTATCCTGAGTCTTTACCAGAACCTGTAAGGTAGACCGCGAGGACTGTTCAAGGATAACGCCTGCCAGTCTGCGGTATCGCTCGAACGTTTCCGCGTCGTAGTTTTTCACTGTTATCAGTGTAAGTCCTGTATTGTAATAGACCTCGAAATGCTCCTGGAGGCGTGCAATCAGCGCAGTCAGCTTGCTCTCCCTGAAATCGATGCAAAACGAGAATGAGATCGCTGAATTTTGCATCACATTTATCCGTATGTCAAGCTCGGTTAGCGTGTGGAAGATCTGCTGCAATTGCTGCTCATTCACGAATGAGTAGTCGGTAACTTTGCAGGAGATCAGCACCTGGTTTTCCTTAAAGACGATAAGTGGAGGTAGATCCTTTACCACACATTCGTGAATATCGGTCCCGGGCAGGCCTGGATCGTCGAAGTTGCGTACGAGCAACGGAATTCCTTTGTTCGCAAGCGGTTTGATCGTCTTGGGATGAATAACGGACGCGCCGTAATATGTCATTTCGGCTGCTTCCCGAAAGGGTAGCTCCGAAAACACCACTGCGTCGGGAAGCCGTTTCGGATCGGCACTCATTACTCCGGGCACGTCTTTCCAAATGGTGACTGAAGAAGCCTGCAGGGCGGAAGCAAAGATTGCCGCAGTGAAATCGGATCCCTCCCGGCCAAGCGTGGTCGTAAGCCCTTCTTCGGTGCCCCCGATGAATCCCTGTGTAATGAAGATCGCTTTGCTTGTTGCTGCTATGGCAGCATTTATCCTTTTGGCGGTTTCCTCCCATTGAATTTTGCCTTCACGAAATGTATGATCAGTCGCGATCAGCTGGCGGGCATCGAGCCATTGAACATCAAGACCGATCTTGGTCAGGAAGTGAAAAACGATAATAGAGGAGATAAACTCACCCTTCGATACAACCTGGTCATAGGTTGCGTCGAAGGGCAGCGACAGCTTCGCATCAGTCCCGAGATTGGCGATCACGGTTTCAACTTCGTTGTTGACAGTGGAACCGTTGTCGTCGAACAGGTCGTCAACGATCGTCCGATGGTATTCCCGGCATTCGTCAAGCAGGTTTTCGCTGGCGTTTCCGGCCCGCATCCCGGCGTGGATCTTCTCGAGGAGGTTGGTTGTCTTTCCCATAGCCGACACGACAACGATGAGTGGCCGGTCGGCCTGGCCCACAATTTTAGCCACCTGCCGTATGCCGGAGGCCGTCCTTAGCGATGCTCCGCCAAATTTAAAAACCTTCATTTTGATTGTACTAAATCGATTGCATTACTACTTTGCAGGCCATTAACCCTGAACTTCATGACTGAGCCTATTGCAGCGCATACGAGCATTGAAACCTCCCGGATTGCCCAGCCGATCGGAACGGCCCTGGACCGGTTTATCAAACGGAATCAGGATCAGTTCCAATATGCGAGTGGAGAGTTGTCCCAGCTGCTGCGCGACATCGCGTTGGCGGCAAAAGTAGTAAACCGGGAAGTTAATAAAGCAGGATTGATCGACATTATGGGTGCGATTGGCTCCCAGAACGTGGGCGGGGACGATCAGCAGAAACTTGACGTGCTTGCAAACATCCGGTTCACACGCGCTCTGGCAAAAGGGGGCGAAGTCTGCGCACTGGTCTCTGAAGAATCGGAAACCTATGTCGACCTGAACAACGATGGCAAGTATGTCATCGCGATTGATCCCCTTGATGGCTCTTCCAACATCGACGTTAATGTAAGCATCGGGACGATCTTTTCGATCTACCGGAGAAAAAGTCCTCCCGGGACGCCCATCCTTCCCATTGATATTCTCCAGCCCGGGTCGGAGCAGGTTGCGGCCGGTTATGTGCTTTACGGATCTTCCACGATGCTCGTTTATACAACAGGCTATGGCGTGAACGGATTTACATACGAACCGACCCTCGGTGAATACTTCCTTTCACATCCCGACATGAAAATGCCGGAAGACGGAAAGGTGTATTCCGTGAATGAGGGGCTTTCGAACAGCTTCAACCCATCGGTTCTACGATACATTCAGCATTGCAAGGACAGCGCCTATACCGCACGTTATATCGGCTCCCTTGTGGCAGATTTCCACCGGAATCTTTTAAAGGGCGGGATCTATATTTATCCCGGTACGTCGAAGGACCGAAACGGAAAGCTGAGGTTGATGTACGAGTGTAATGCGCTCGCGTTCATCGCTGAACAAGCCGGCGGAATGGCTACGAACGGAAAAGAGCGTATTCTGGACATCGTGCCCGAACGCCTTCATCAGCGAACACCGTTTTACGTCGGATCGCTGCGTATGGTAGAGAAGGCGATGAGTTTCGGCCAGCAGTGATCAGGGTTCGCTGGCGTCCTTGTTTTCTTCCTTATCCGCTTTGTCTGATTCGTCGAGGACTTCCGGCGCAAACCGCAGAATGATTTCGTACCAACGAACGAGCTTCTTGATATCCGAAACGTAGACGCGGCTCTCGTCGAATTCGGGAATGATCGATTTCAGAAACGATTTCAATTCGCTTGCATCGGAATTTCCGTCTACTCCCGGATCGTCGCCATACTCTGCGCGGATCTTCTTCAGCACATCGCCCAGGGGTACCGTTCCCTCGCGCGTTGTTGTATAGATTGAGATCTCATTCAGAAGGGAAAGGCGGTGGTTTGTTGTTCCAACGATCTTGGTTTTCGCCTCGTCGAGTGATTCGAGGATAACTCCGGATTTGGTGGGCGCCACTACCTTGAACAAGCCTCCTTTTCCCGTAATGGTTGCTATTTCTCCTAATGTCATTTCATCGCGTTTAGGCGGGCAAAGCTAAAGAAACTTGGTCCGAAGATCAAAGGGCCTGATCGAATCATTCCGGTTCGCCGGACGGGTTATGCCATAACGCAATTGCTGATCCGATGAACGTTAAAATTTCTTCACGACCCTGCTGGCTCTCCGCCGAGGAATAAAACATGGGAGGTAACTCCTCCCACGTTTTCAAAAGGGTCGCTCCAAATTTTTTGGCACTGCCCGCCACCTGATTGCGCGAGAGTTTATCGCATTTGGTGAAAATTATCGCGATCGGTATGCCACGACTTCCGACCCATTCAATGAAACTGAGATCGATTGGCTGTGGGTCGAGCCGGATATCGACAAGCACGAAGAGGCAGGCCAGGTTTTCACGCTTCGTCACATAGTTCTCTATAATGCGTCCGAAGCCGGAACGCAAACTCTTGCTAACCTGCGCATAGCCATAGCCGGGCAGATCCACGAGGTACCACGACTCGTCAATGATGAAGTGATTTATCGTCTGGGTTTTACCGGGCTTGCCCGACGTCTTGGCAAGATGTCGCGAGTTCGTCAGCATGTTGATTAGTGACGACTTACCTACGTTCGACCTGCCGATGAAGGCGAACTCCGGTCTGTCAGCGACGGGACATTTTTCGACGTCTGCGTGACTGGAAACAAACTGCGCCGATCGGATTTTCATTGCTTAAAGTAAAGATTGAAGGGGAAAATACTAAGAATGTAAGAACAGTGTGCTTTATACGCTTACTTTTGACCATAATCCTCCACACATTTCCTGATTTTGTATTATATTCATGTCTATTTTTGTGATTAACTTTAGGGTTACAAAATTTTTTTAACAATGTCCAGTATCCGCAGTGTACTGATTTTTTTGCCTCTGCTCTT
>CBKWFZ010000476.1:0-3924 GCA_966673785.1 uncultured bacterium | reverse complement strand
TCATGTGATCCGCCGAACCACGCCGCCAGCAGTTTACCAGGTTCCAGCTCGACAAGCGTGGACGCGTGACATGCTTTGAATGGCGGCACTTCAACGATAAACATCGCTTTTGTTTTTGTGAACGTGGTTTGCGCCATCGCACCATGCGTTATGCTCAGCACAACGGCGAATAGAATCGCGTACGCTAATGTCTTACGTTCCATTTGTTACTCCTTCAACGCGTTGACCGGATTAGAAAATGCCGCTTTGAGCGTCTGCCATGCGATGGCCATAGCAGCCAGAGCAAGTACGGCAACCGTTGACGCAAGATGGATCCACCACGGGAAAGAAAAACGGTACGCGAAATTCTCAAGCCATTGTTGCACCGTGTACTGCGTCACAGGAACTGCAACGACGCAGGCAACCAGAACAGGTATCGAAAATTCCTTTGACAAAAGCACAAGGATGTTACCAACGCCGGCGCCGAGCACTTTGCGGATGCCGATCTCGCGTGTCTTCTGAAACGTTGTGTAGGCGACAAGACCGACAAGGCCGAGGCATGCAATTGAAATACCGAGAGCGGCAAACATCGCGAACAGCTTTCCAAAGGATTTGTCCTGTGCGTACTGCTGGTCAAAAAATTCATCAAGGAAAAAGAAATCATACGGGTCCGCAGGATAAAATTCCTCCCACACATTGCCGATACGATTCACCAGCGCCTGCATATTTTCCTCCGATACCTTTACCGGGAAGAAACCGAACTCGTAATTATGCCCATAATGGAGAATGAGCGGGTTTACGGGCTTTTGCAGTCCTTCGTAATGTGTATCTTCTATGACGCCTGCAACCTGACGTATATGCGAACCGATGACCACCATTTTCCCAACGGCTTGATCCTGATCAAACTCAAGCGCGCGTGCCGCCGTCGCGTTGATGATGACTTTGTCTTGTTCGCCGGGCTGGTCCGCGAAATTTCTGCCGCTGATAAGCTTTATCCCGAGTGCCGGTATATAGCCTTCATCCACGTAGGCGACATCGTACGTGACGTTCGTTCCCGATTCCGATCCCTGCGCGCGTACATGTTCGTTCCTGACCAGGAACTCGTTTCCGGGAAGACAAGCGGACGCGCCGACAACTTCCACACCGCGAAGGGTCAGCAGTTTCTCACGGAAATTATTGAAGTGTTGCACACGTTTCCCGTTGCCGATCATCGAACGCGGTGAATGCATGACGATAACCTGATCGGGGTTCATTCCAAGGTTCTGACTCCGCATAAAATTAACCTGCTGCCAGATTGCAGCGGTGGCGGTAAGCAGGAACACTGAACAGAAGAACTGAAATGCGATCATACTCTTCCGCGTGAAATTGCCACCGGGTTTATCATCAACCTTACCCTTTAATACCGACGTCGTCGCCAGTGCCGATAGTCGCAAGGCCGGGTACGCACTTGCAATGACACCGCCGAGCAACACGACGACGCCAAAGACGAACAACGTTCGAATCCCTTGGACGTCAGAGGAGAATACATCGTAAGGTATCTGCGTGATGCCCCGGAGCCGATCACCAAAAATGTAAACGATAGCCACCGCCAGCAACCCGGCTATACCGCATGATAGAAATGCCTCGGATAAAAACTGCGTGACGAGCTGAGCGCGGGTTGATCCGATCGCTTTTCGTACACCCACTTCCCGGGCGCGTTCCATTGAACGCACGGCAAGCAGATTAACAAAGTTTATCCATGAAATGACCAGCACGAGCAGCGCGGCCACGGCCATCGAAGCGACAAATGTCTTGCTTCCGTTGGGCTGCAACTCATCGGCAATATCAGATCCGAGGTGAATCGAGCGCACAGGCTGGAGGTAAAACTCATAGGCAACGTCGCGCGTCACCAGCTCAGGTATACGGTTCTTCAACACCTGCGCGGCCAGCGTCTCGACTTCATCGGGCGATGTTCCGCTGGAAAGCTTGACGTAGAGATAGCTTGCGTTCCAGTCCGGAGGCAGACTGTTTTCGAAGATTGGTCCGGCGAGTGTTACCAGTGTCGACCATGATACTACGAAATCGACCTTCATGTGTGAGTTCGGCGGGAGGTCGCGATAAACTCCCTGTATGGTGAACCCGAGATTTTCGTTAAGCCAGATCGTTTTGCCGATGGGATCATTTTTGCCATCCCAGTCGTTGCCGAAGAACCGCAGTGCAGCCGATTCCGATATGATCGCTCCCCATGGCCTGTCCAGTTGTGTCAAATCGCCAGTCCGTACGAATTCGAGATTAAAAATTGAAATGAAACTCCGGTCGGTCCAAAACGTATGTTGCCTGTTGAATTTGACGTCGCCCTCGCGGTAGTGAAGCATACACTCCTCCTTGTACAGGCGCGCGGTGTTTTCAACTGCGGGGATCTCGTTCGCGAGGATCGTGGCGAGACCCGGGTAACTGCGTGCGCTTTCCATAACCATGTTGCCGCTTTCGGTTTTCTTTACAGCGATGCGGTAGGTATCCTTGCTGTTCGCGAAGAAATTATCGAAACTCAGTTCGAATACGACCACATGCATGATCACCAGAAATGCCGCGAGACCGAGGGTAAGTCCGAATACGTTGACGTAAGCGAAAAGAATTCCGGCACCGCTTCCCTTCGAACGTTTATAAAAAGCTCTAAGCGCTGTGGTGAAAAAATGACCAAGCATACGGTAAATGATATCCGTTAATCCGGAATGAAAATACCAGTATTTTATGAGAATACGCCACGCGATGACGCATGTTTTGGAGGGGCTTCTTTTTCGTCGTTGTTCGAATTATGACCTAAAAAAAATTCCCGCACGAGGCGGGAATTTCAGATGTTCAGGGTTGCAGGTCATCGGCCCAATCAACTTTGGCCGACCGATAAAAGTCAATTTGCAACGCTTTCCATAGTCTGGCGTGGTTCGCCAACCGTTCCTTGTATTCGTTCCAGCTGCGTGCGGAGGAGGGTGTCCAACCGATCTCGGCAACGCCGGGCAAGCGGGGAAAGACAAGATATTCAATGTCGTCCATCGTGACGACGGTTTCCGTCCACAACGGAGCCTCTACACCCATGATCTGTCCGCGTTCGATGCCAGGCACAAGCGTTGCGGGATCCCATTGATACGACGAATCAACTTCGATATAGGCGGCCCAATGCAAGCCAATGCGCGATGTCGAATCATATTGCATGTCGAGATAAACTTTCGTTGATGGTGAAAAGATCAACTTCGCTCCCTTGTCCGCCGCCATTTTTGCGTATTCCCGCGAATGCCAGAACTGCGCAATGGTTGTGGAGTCCAGATTTGCCTGCGCGATCTCTTCCCAGCCGATCATGATCTTTCCGTTTGCTTTGACGATTTCCTTAAACTGGTTGATGAACTCGATGTAGTCTTCCTTCTTGGTAACCTGCGCTTCGTCTCCGCCGATGTGGAAGTATGGCCCGGGTGTGATGGCTGAAATCTCACGGATGACGTCATTCACAAACTTAAGCGTCGACTCCTTTTTCAGGCTAAGCGTACTGAATCCAACTTCCGTTCCGTAGTGTGGCTGCCCTGCGACGGGGCGGGGTCTTTCACCCGGCTCCACTTTAATAGGCGGTCCGGGAAGTAGTTCATCCGGATAGGAAACCAGTGCCGCGTTCGTGTGACCGGGAAGGTCGATTTCGGGAACGATGGTGATAAAGCGGCTCTGGGCATAGGCGACGATGTCCTTGTATTGTTCCTGGGTATAAAAGCCGCCTTTGCCGCCACCCACCTGGCTTTGTCCACCAATAGCCGTAAGGTTGGGCCAGGATTTGATCTCGATCCGCCAGCCCTGGTCGTCGCTCAGGTGAAGGTGAAGGATATTTATCTTGTAATAGCTCAGCAGGTCGATATAGCGCTTTACATCATCCACGGAAAAGAAATGGCGCGCGACGTCTAGCATTGATCCGCGCCAGGCGTATTC
>CBKWFZ010000475.1:0-3926 GCA_966673785.1 uncultured bacterium | reverse complement strand
GAGCCGGCCACGAATAAACAACCGGAACAAAACGATGCAAAGGCGGAAGGTGCTCCTCAGCTGAAGCTGACCCTTGAAAGCGGAGAAACAACCACACTTGACCGGCTGGGTGGCAAAATTGCGCTCATTCTTTTCCAGCCTGACTGCGATCATTGTCAGCGTGAGGCAGAGGATATTAAGAACAACATTGGAGGATTCAGCACCTATCAACTCTACTTTGTTTCTTCGGCGCCTATCGATGAGGTCGTCGCGTTCGCGCGAAAGTATGAACTGTATGGACGGACGAATGTGAAGCTGGGAACGACGACGGTGACCGATATTCTTAATACCTACGGACCGATAGAAGCACCGTCTATTTATCTTTATGGAGACGATGGAAATTTGATTCAGTCCTTTAATGGTGAAGTAGCCATCGAAGTGGTTCTCAAGTACATCTGATCAAACGCGTTCCGCAAGCAGAAGAACGGGATCTCTGAGCGCGGTGGTTCCGATAATGAAATGTGTTCCGCCGTCCTTGATCTTTAGCTTTTTCTTCAGCGCGTCAGCGCCAAGCGGATAATTTCGCACCATTACATTTGCTTTCCTTTCCGGAAGCAGCCGGGATACCGACGCAGCATCGCTTTTGACCCGGTTAATCACGACGAAACGCCGGCCAGGAAAATCTTCGACGAGTCGCGGTGACGTATAAAGATGGGTATTGGCATCGAGCTTGGTCAACCCGAAGCGACTTGCAACCAGTTTAAATGCACCGGATTTAAGAATGGATGGATTGGGTTCATAAAGGAATGCATCCACGGCACCAAAAGTGACTTCAGCATATTTTTCCTCGGAGAGCGTGAACTCAAAAACTTCACGACCACCCGGGACGAGATGGATTGTAGTAATCGTCGCTTCCTCAGTAGACTGGTCATCGCACAGAAAAAGGAGTTCGCGGCATTCCTGTTGAACCGACACGACGACGACCCGGCACACCCGACTAAGCTGCTCAATCGAATGCCTGAGGTCGAGCATCGGTGACGCCTTGACAAGCAAAACGGGTGCACGCGCCATGATTTCCCGCTGCAGACCGATCACGTCCGGTTCGCAATCCTTAAGTGATACGACTTTCCGTGCATTTACCCGCCGGGATGGATCAATATATATCGCCGACCATTCTCGACCCGGCTCCGTCAAAAAGATTTCCGCCGTCGATGCAGTGTGCCGGATGTTTGTCGCACCCAAAACGCCATGGTTATGCGCAGCGATAAAGGCCAGCTCCGGGTTCGGTTCAACATAGTCCACCATTTTAAACTTCTGACTGAAACAGAACGAGTCGATCCCGAAACCACCTGTGATATCAGCGATGCTTCCATTCGGGCCAATGTGCGCCGAAAGCAACTCTGCCTTCAGTCTGGCCGTTGCCTCGGACGAACTCTGTTCGAGATTTATCCCCGGAGGATAAATTACCGATTGACATCGATACAACTCGGGAAATTTCTCTTTTGCAATTTCCCGTCCGTGAAGTTGATTGGCCAGAATGGAAGCAGGAACTCCGCCGACTTCCTTGCCCTTAAGTAGGACCGTGTGGACATCAGCCGCCGACCGGGAACTCAAAAACCTTTGGACATCCTGATTCTGCAGTCTTCGGTAAACTTCAGATTGCACTTCATAATCCTTTTTCATTGGAATCAGCAAACATTTACTGTGCAATATTACACACCCGCTTCAGCGGGTTGCCTCTTGAAGATCCAGAGATTCCTGATATAAACTACTATTCCCAGACTTTGCGAGATTAACAAAACAGGTTCTATGTCAAGCACCGGATGGAAGAGGGAATAAATGATTACAAGAACAGATGCCCATACACTGATTTGCCAGAAACCAACGGGAAGTATAGACGACTTATGTTTTTCCGAATAATACCACTGGTAAACGAATCGCAGATTAAGTGCCAGTTGACCCACCGTCCCGACGATAATCATGGGATGCCAGATCAATAACTCTCCGCCATGTGCAGGAGAGATATAAAAGAACAGCGATGAAGTTGCGGCCACTGGTAAAAGGATCAGGAGAATTCTGACTGGCGCTGGCATAACGCGCCAGGCACCCTTTAATTGCAGGTTCCTGACATAAATGAAATAACTCAGAAACTGTCCGGTAATGATAACACAGTCAAAACGGACAATTCCATAGACCAGGAACAAGAACGATCCTGCAAGGCTAAGTTGCCAGAAAACCACCGGGCTGACGACCCTACGATGTTTTTCGGAAAGAAAGATCTGCACGATAAGCCGCGCTCCGAAGAGGGCCTGACCCAAAAACCCGAGCGCTATCACGGCGGCAGTACTTTCCATCAATGATATACTTGCATTGTTATCCAGATCCTGAACAAGGAATAATTTAACCCGTTGGTTCCGGCGGCGTACAAAAAATCAAAGGTAATACTAGATTGTGACAGCAAACTGACTTTTTGGACTTAATGGAAGCAGAGGAGGTGCACGATGTTATTGTAGTTGGTGGTGGGGCCGCCGGATTTTTTGCCGCGATTGAGATTGCGCGGCGAAGACCGGATTTTCGCATTGAGATACTGGAACGTTCCAGGGGCGTGCTCGCGAAAGTGCGGATATCGGGTGGCGGGCGCTGCAACGTGACCCATCGTGAGTTCAACCCAATCAGACTTTCCCACCATTACCCCAGGGGCGACAAATGGTTAAGAGGCCCGTTCAAGCGATTCCAGCCATCCGATATGGTGGCATGGTTGGAAGACAGAGGCGTCAAAGTTCATGCTGAGGCCGATGGAAGAATGTTTCCTGTAACAAATAGTTCGGAAACGATCATCAGCTGCTTTCTTCAGGAAGCGGCAAGTCGAAAGATCAAAATTTCTACTGAAACCGGCGTCGAACGTGTTCAGCGGGGGGAGAACTATTTTGTTATTTCGACGCGCGCCGGCGTAACGTATTTCGCAAGACAGGTGCTGGTCGCGATTGGCGGTAATCCGGCGAATTCGTTTTATGAATGGCTTCGTGAACTAGGCCATACGATATCGACGCCCGTGCCTTCCCTTTTTACTTTCAACGTTCCTTCGAAAACATTTGCTGATCTGATGGGAATCAGCGTGGCTGCAGCAACGGTTAGGATAGGCGGCACAAAACTCACGCAGCACGGTCCCGTTTTGATAACGCACTGGGGTCTTAGCGGTCCGGCTGTAATAAAGCTATCTGCATGGGCGGCAGCGTATCTCAACGCTCAAAATTATCGATTCACGTTGTACGTAAACTGGACTGGGGATCTTGCAGAAGATGAGGTGAGGAATACACTCGACACATACCGGAGTCGTCATGGACGCCAGATCATTCACCGAAATCCGTTATTCTCGTTGCCATTGCGGCTCTGGCAGAAGTTATGCAGCCTTGCTGAAATCGAAGAGACGAGGATGTGGCAGGACGTCTCGCGGAGATCTGTCAACAAGCTTCTTGAGCATCTTATCCGCTGCGGTTTTGAAGTGGCGGGGAAGACAACGTTCAAGGAAGAGTTTGTAACCTGCGGCGGTGTCGACCTGAGTGAAATAGATCCCGCCACGATGGAGAGCAAATTGATTCCCGGTCTGTTTTTCGCGGGTGAGGTGATGAATATTGATGGTGAGACAGGCGGGTTCAATTTTCAGGCGGCGTGGACGTCGGCATACCTCGCAGCGGAAAAAATCGCAGAATAGGACCGACCGGTAGAACGGCCGGTCCCATCGCGTTTATTCATTTTTCAGGTTCATTGCAGGATTGGCAAAGGCAGCCTTTAATGTCTGCGAACCGATCGTTAGTCCTCCCAGTACGATGAGGATGGCGATGCCAAGCATCATAACTCCCGGCCCGACGTCAGTCCGGTATGCGATGTTTTCAAGCCAAAGGTTATTGAGGAACCACGATGCAGGCACAGCCAAAACGATCGCCAAC
>CBKWFZ010000474.1:0-3928 GCA_966673785.1 uncultured bacterium | reverse complement strand
TATTATAACACTTCGAAATGTGGCGTGGTGGCTCGGAACCAGCGAAGATGCGTCGGATTATTTTCCAACACTGTCTGGGCGGCCAGTACCCGGGGAATAAGGAGCAGGACAAGAAAGACACGCAGCTTCATTCGAACAATCCAGTATTGAAAGATGAAACTACCTTTCCGGAATTGCAAGCCTGCCGGCGAAAAAGGAACCGGACAGACCGCTGTATCGAAAGCGTTTATCCTATTCGATAACGACTTCGCCCGACCGGATAGCGCTGACCTGGAATAATCCCAACGCGCCCCCCGAAATATTACCGCGTGGATTGGCCGGCGGCGTACCGAAAAGACCACCGTCGTTGTTCAGGAGTTTCTGTAGGTCGCGATAGTAAACGAAGGCAGAACGGGTGAGACTGAACACTTCGACGCGTGCGTTGTCGCCCGCCGCAAAAAAGACCGGCAGCGGAATGCCATCGATATTTTCTCCAATCAGTTCGTCGTCGGCGAAATATATATCCGTATCATTCTGGTACTCCAGCACGCCATTGCGATACGACTTGAACAGATAATAGTCGCGGGTCTCCTTGGGCTCTTTTACCCAAAGCAGCATTTCATAGAACCGTCCCGGCTCCTCGGGATCGTCCTGTTCATCTTCATTGACCCGGTAGTCCAGTTTGTCGATAGGAACGAGCGGACGAAGTTCATCGACAGCCGTAAAAGTTTCCCCGTCTGCTGTAACGGTCAGTGTATACGTTTTGCCAGTCACGCCGGCAAAAGCGGGATCGGCCAGATAGAACCCGGCGGAGTCGGGATCTTCGCCAGCATAGTGCTCAAACGGGATTGAATTTCCTTCGTCATCTGTGACGGTCACCGTAGCATCGGTGATGCGCGGAGTCGGTCCCTGGTTATAGAAACCCGTTGACCGGGTGACTTTCACATAATTATGTCCGGGCGTGTCAGTGACAACACCTTCGATAATTACCTGCGGTTCAGTTTGATCCAGATCCAGTAAAACGGTCTTCTCACAGCTGGCGAACAGTACGATGGCGCTGACTAGAATGGAAAAGCGAAGCGAATTATTTTTCATCAGGTCTTAAAATTTGAAGTTATAGGTGACGAAAGGCATGATTGGAAAAAGATAGATCAGGCGTGCTTCCTTTTCGGTTCCGTCGCCGATGATATTCCCATCATCATCCTGCCGCGTGCGGGTGTAAATCGTAAATGCATTTTGCCGGTTGTAGACATTATATAAGGAGAACACCCATTGTCCTTTGAACCGCCTGGTTGCATTGCGCTTGGGCGTGAACGTCGCGGAAAGATCAAGATGGTGGAAGTCAGGAAGCCTGTAGCCATTTCGTTCACTGACGATATCCGGCTGATAAGATCCGAATTCGTACTTGCCTGAAGGAATCGTGATCGGTCTTCCGGTACTGTATGTAAACGTTCCTCCCACGGTCCAGCGATCGTTCACATCATAAGCCGCTGAAAGGTTAGCGACGTTACGCCGGTCATAACTCGCCGGAAACTTGTTTCCCATGTTCACGTCTTCGATTTCGCGCATAGCCTTCGACCAGGTGTAGGTCAACATACCTGTTAGCCGGCCCCGCGTCTTGTTGAGCATAAATTCCGCTCCGTATGACCAGCTATCCCCCTGACGAAACTCGGTTGACAGATCGCGGTTAAGCATGATTTCGGCATTGTCGGCAAAATCGGTTACGCGTCGAAACTTCTTGTAATATGCCTCCACCGACACCTCAAACATATTGTCCTCAAGATTGCGGAAGTAACCTGCCGCAATCTGGTCGGCAGTCTGCGGCTTGAGATAGTAGTTGCTGGGATGCCACGTATTGAATGGTAGTGGCACAGTCCCCGCGGCCACGAGGTGCGTATTCTGAACCATCCGGTTATAGGAAAGCTTCAGGGATTCATTATCTGAAAGTGAATAGCGTGCCGCCAGACGCGGTTCTGCATTAACGTAGGTGCGTATCGTTTCCCACGCCTTAAAGTGCAATGTGTCGGTGCGGTTTATATCCGCGTTATCCTTCGGATCCTCGTAGAGGTAAACGTCGGCCTTGCCCATATTCTGGAATATCGAAAGCCGGACCCCATATTCAAGGGAAAGACGATCCGAAACCCGCTGCTGACTACTCACAAATAAGGCGTGATCCAGTGCGTACATCTTTTCGAAGATCGTCTCCTGGAAAATCGAAGAGGCTGCATTGGGTTCGATACGCGCCGGAGAGAAACGTCTGCCCGTGAGGTGATAACCAAACGTTAATTCCGTATTTGCATTCACGAAGTATGAAAGGTCGTTCTTGAGACTGACTTCCTCGAGGTTTGAGGTCCAGCGGAAACCCTGAATCGGATCCTTTAGCTCAAGCGAATAGTCAAACACACTTCCGATAATCGTTGTATTCGAAAAGAGTCTTTCGTTGAACAAGTGGTTCCAGCGCAACGTAACGGTGGAGTTTCCCCATCCAAAGCCCGCATCCCCGCCTTCAAATGTAATTTTGTCTCTTCCGCTATATGCCGCAATAAAAAGCCGGTTCTTGTTGTTGGCTCGCCAGTTTACTTTGCCGTTAAGGTCGTAGAAGTTGACGCCGTTATCCGTATCGGCAGCCTTGAGGTAAAGCCCCAGATTTGATGTTCTTCCCGAGAGTATGAATGAGCTTTTTTCTTTCACAATGGGTCCTTCCACGAGGAGTCTGCTGGCCAGGGTACCAATACCCCCCGATGCCTGGAATGCCTTGTTGTTTCCATCACGCGTTCGAACTTCCAGAATTGAGGACAATCTTCCTCCAAAGCGCGCCGGGATGCCGCCCTTATAAAGTTCAGATTCTTTGATTACATCCGCGTTGAACACGGAAACCATGCCGCCGAGGTGAGACGGATCGTAGATCGGAGCCTCGTCGATGAGTATCAGATTCTGGTCCGCGCCGCCGCCACGCACGTAAAAACTCGAGGTCCCCTCGCCTGCCGTGACGACGCCCGGAAGCATCTGAATGTTTTTGATAATGTCTACTTCTCCGAAAAGTGCGGGCAGTTTCCGGACGTGATCGAGATTAAGTGAGTTCTTACTCATCTGGAGATCAACTACATTCGCGTCCAGACGGGCTCCAACAATTTCAACCTCAGCCATTTGGGTTGCTTCTTCCTCAAGCTCTACGTTTTGTGTTACATCTTTCAACAGATCGACCCGGATTTCCTGTGTCTTGTATCCCAGATAACTGACCTGGACGATGTAGTTTCCGGCGGGTACAGTAAGCGAATAAAACCCGTACGCATTTGTAGTCGTTCCGGCTTTAAGTTCCGGCAGGTAAACCGTGACGCCAATCAGCTCTTCGCCATTGCGCTGGTCTTTGATATAGCCGTTTAGCGTGAACTTGTTCTGTGCGTGAGAGGTGAACGCGATCGAAATGAGAAAAGCGAAAGCTAAAATTCTGGTCATTTAAAGTTTTGTGTGTTTGGTTAGAGACAATCATTCCGAATAATACCCCTACGTGATACGACACGATTCGGATGACTTTTCACCAGACGAGATCGGCCGGAAATAGTTACCTTTGACGCCAGGATTGTTGGCTGGAGGCCGTTAAACAACGATATGTTAAAAAAATTGAAGGAATTGTATAAGGAGTACAAACCTTACGTGCGCGTGGATCTGATTATGTACGCGACACTTTTAGCAATGATATTCCTCTATCTGATCGTTTCAGTGCTGTTACGCTAACCGGCTTTTTCCAAAAGCGGGACAAATCATCGACCCACCAGGGAGTTATCGGATAAATTGCACACCCAGCAGCGCCAGAAACATCGACAAGGCAATTAAAAAGCTGATAATCTTCCGTTTCATAACCAACTATATTTTATATACAGGCAAAAAAAATGCCGTCACGAAAGCGAACGCGACGGCAAACCATAGGATGGTGTACAAAAGCTGACTC
>CBKWFZ010000473.1:0-3930 GCA_966673785.1 uncultured bacterium | reverse complement strand
TTTTGTGCCTCATTTTTCGGTGATGTAGCTCAGTTGGTAGAGCAAAGGACTGAAAATCCTTGTGTCGGGGGTTCAATTCCCTCCATCACCACAAGCCTCGTTCACGGGGCTTTTTTTGTGTCAGCAGATGAGGGGGTTCCGAAGCATCCGGTTTCGGTAATACTTTTGTTAACTTAGAAAAATTACCTTCCCTTGAACCTGTTCAGCGAATCATTTGCGCGTCCGGTATATGTGTTCATCGCCCAGTGGATTCTCGGGTTTATTCTGTTTTTCGTTTTCAGGCATTTCAGCAAGTTGTACCGGAGGCGATTCCTTTTTACCTGGGGCCTCAGCTGGTTGTACTTTTCACTTTTTATGCTTTCGCAGGTCTTTATGTCGTTTCTCGGCAATGTCAACGCCTTCGGACGCATTCCAATCAACGTTTTGTCCCAACTTACGTGCTTTCTCCAGGTTATCATGATTCTCCGGGGGATTCATGAGATGGTGTCCGAGAAAGCGCTTAACCGGCGGAGGTTCCGGCAGCTGCTTATCCTTTTCCTAATCATCGCAGTGGCGACGGTTGTGTTTTACAACGAACGCCCGGCCGACGCCATGCAACGCAACCTTCTTCGTCTTGGCAGCCGTACATTAACCACTGGTCTCGGGTTTCTCATAACAGGCTTCGTCGTGTGGTTTCATCCCAAATTCTCAAAGGGATTCGGTCAGAAACTGCTCGCCTCTTCGTGCTTTATCTACAGCTTCTATCAACTCTATTTTTTCATGGTGCTGATTCTCGGAGCAGTGGATATCCAGGTGGCGTGGCCGGAATTTTATGGTGTGGCGGATATCCTCCTCGTTGCCCTCATCGGAATGAGTATGGTGATGTGGTTACTTGAAGACGAGCGACAGCGACTCGAAAAGGCGCACTATGAACTGGACCGGTTCCTGTACAGCACTTCACACGACCTCCGTGCGCCGATAGCCTCAATTATGGGATTGACCTATCTTGGGAAGCTCGAATTTGTGGAAGAGAAAGCGAGAATGTTCATGGGGCTCATCGAAGAACGGATTCAGAAACTCGATAACGTTATCTCCGATATCCTGAGCTTGTCGCGCACAAAAAAGTTCGAACTCAAGCCGGAACCACTAAACCTCAAGGATCTTCTCGACGAGGTTGTCATGGACATCAAATTTAATCCTAACGCTTCTGCGATATCCCTGAAATATGACCCCGATCCGGCACATGTTTTTGTTTGTGACTACAGCCAGATGAAAATTGTTCTGCGAAACCTGCTGGGGAATGCGGTCAAATATCACAACACGGATCAACCCGACCCGTGGATCAGGGTTACATTCGATCGTTTCGAAGACTTTGTTGAAATATCCGTTATCGACAACGGTCCGGGTATTCCTGAGGAAAGTCTGCCGAAAATTTTCGAAATGTTTTTCCGTGCTTCGGAGAAAATCGAAGGTACCGGACTTGGTTTGTACATTGTCAAGGAGGCGCTTCAGCGGGTGAAGGGCTCGATAAGCGTAACGTCGTTGGTTGGTCAGGGAAGTACCTTCACAGTGCAGCTGGAAGACGCGTAGTTTATTTGTAATGCTTAAGCCGGACGATTTCTTCTTTGCTAAGGTGCCGCCATTCACCGCGGGGTAAATCCTTCTTGTCGAGTCCCGCATAAACAGACCGGTCAAGTTTCATGACCTCATATCCAAGCGCCTCAAAGATTCGGCGGACCACGCGGTTCCAGCCGATATGTATCTCAAGTCCAACGGTGCGGCCATCGGCAGAAACGATCGCAACGTCATCGACCATTGCGCGGCCTTCTTCCAGCGAGACACCCTCACGAATCTTTTCGAGATCGGCCTGTGACAAAGCCCGGTCAAGCTCGACTTTGTAGATCTTTTTGACATTATAGGACGGATGCATGAGCTTGTCAGCAAGCTCGCCATCGTTCGTTAACAGGAGTAGTCCGGTCGTATTGCGGTCAAGGCGCCCAACGGGGTAAATGCGCTCCCTGATCTTTTCGCCAATGAGATTCATCACCGTTTTTCGCTCCTGCGGGTCACGGGTGGTTGTCAGAAATCCTTTGGGTTTATTCAGGAGAATGTACACGGGTTTCTCCGCGCGGAGGACCTTTTGCTCGTAACGAACTTCATCTCCGGGGTTGACTTTGTATCCGAGTTCGGTGATTGTGACTCCGTTCACGGAAATCAGTCCCATCGTGATGAGTTCATCTGCCTCGCGACGCGAGCAGACGCCGCTGTTTGCAATGTAGCGGTTCAATCGGACCTTCTCGGTCTGAACGGGTGCCTGCAGGTCAGTTGCTGACTTCTGATCGTCTTTAACCGAACGTTTCCTGCCGAAGCCGCCTGACCGCGGTGTTTTTGGTGAAGTAAACTTGCCACGGCGTTCGTCTCTGTCGTCTGAATTCCGGCCTTTGAAGCCGGAGGTACGACGGGGCGCTCCATAACGCTTGCCGCGTTCGCTGCCTGTATCAGACTTCGGTGCATCGGTGCGTTGACGCGGACCTGATGATCTTTTCGGCCGATCCTGTCCGTAACCTCGTTCTGTTCCGTAACGCTTTCCGCGTTCGCTGCCTAAGTCAGACTTCGGCGCATCGGTGCGCTGGCGTGGACCTGATGATCTTTTCGGCCGGTCCTGCCCGTAGCCTCGTTCTGTTCCGTAGCGCTTCCCACGTTCGCCCCCGCGGTCGGACTTAGGAGCATCGCCACGCTGACGGGGACCAGCAGATCTTTTTGAGCGGTCTTGTTCATAACGACCTTCTGTACCGTAGCTTGAGTAACGCGATTTTGATGAAGAGTCCTTCCCGCGGGATTGACCGCGCTCATCGCTGCGACCTTTTTTGCCGCGCCCTCCCGATGACGCGCCATGCGAGCGGGTTTCTTTGGAGGATCTGCCGGATTTATTGCTTGAGGTTCGCCTGGAACCTGCGGACCTAGGCTTTGGCATCGGGTTCGGTTAAGTCGCTTCCATGTTCTAAGGATGCATCGGAACCGTTATGCGACGATCCATTCTCAGGTTGCTGTTGCGTTCCTGAAAGGGGCTCCTCAGATGAATCGACAATTTCATTCCCGGTGGAATTTGTGCTTTCGTTTTCGTCAGGAACCTCAACGGTTTGCTGGATATCTTCGCTGTCAAGCGAAGTGTCGGCGTTTTCGCCAATAGTATTTGTATCGCTAACCTCCTTGGGAAGAGGAAGCTCAGTGAGGTCGTTGATGCCGAAATACTCCATGAATTTCACGGTGGTTCCGTAGAGCATCGGTCGCCCTATGCTTTCGGCTTTGCCGGTGATTTCGATCAGACCCTTGTCAAGCAACTTCTGGACCGCGTAATCACAGTTGACGCCTCGAATATTTTCGAGTTCAGTTTTTGAAACAGGCTGTTTATACGCGATTATCGACAGCGTTTCCATAGCGGATGTGGAGAGACGCTTCTTCGACTGCTGCTTCAGCATTATCCCGATGCTGGCCTGATATGCGGGTTTGGTAAGGAACTGGAATCCACCGGCGCTCCTGAACAGCTGAAAGGAGAACTCTTCAGCAGAAAATTTTTCCTCTAAGCGCTGGATGGCGCCCTGGATATCTTCTTCCGGCACATCCGCATTAAACATTTCCGAAAGACAAGATTTGATATCGGCAATCTTGATCGGACTTGGCGAACAAAAGATAAGGGCCTCGATATGATTCTGAAGAAAATCCAATGCGCTTGAGAATTGAAAGTTGAATTAATCCTGCTGCATCATTTTCGCCTCGATAGACTGAGTCGTATGCGGCACGGCGATCAGGCGCTCCTTTGGAATCAGCTTTCCGGTAACCGAGCAAATTCCATACGTACCGTTTTTGATGCGCACCAATGCGTTCTCAAGATTGGTAATATATTTCTGCTGTCGTGCAGCCAGCTGACTCAAATTTTCTTTCTCAGCAGTT
>CBKWFZ010000472.1:0-3956 GCA_966673785.1 uncultured bacterium | reverse complement strand
CAATTTTATAGATGTACGGCTAACATTTAGTAATCTCGACAGGTATCTTGTTCGAACCTCTTTGCTTGATGCGTTGAAGAGTAGTCTTGCTGTACTTCAAGGCAGACTCCTCGACGCCGGCTGTGGTAAAATGCCCTACAAGAGTTATGTGCTTGAGAATTCTGCGGTGAGTGAATATATAGGTCTCGACATCGCACAGGCTTTGGTATACGATGAAAAGGTACAGCCGGATTTCACATGGGATGGTACCACGATGCCTTTTGAGGACGCCTCTTTCGATAGTGCATTTGCGACTGAAGTCCTTGAACATTGTCCATATCCCGAAGTTTTCCTGCATGAAGTCAACCGCGTGCTCCGCCCCGGCGGGGTTTTCTTTTTCACCGTTCCTTTTCTTTGGAATCTGCATGAAGTTCCCCACGATGAGTATCGCTATACTCCTTTTTCACTTGAGAGACATTTGAAGAATTGTGGCTTTGGCGAAATTAAACTCAAAGCGCTTGGAGGCTGGCATGCCAGCATGGCTCAGATGCTTGGCCTTTGGGTGCGCAGATCGTCTTTGCCCAGAATTCCGCGAAAGGTGCTTCCATATTTTATAAAGCCGATAATGTCCCTGCTCCTTCGAATGGATAAGAAAGCGAAAACCGAGTTCAAAGAGGGTACGATGATAACCGGTCTCTACGGCACCGCAGTAAAATGTTAGTATGGCAGCGATCCTCATAGTCAATAGGAAGTTTACGCAGCTGAGCGAGACGTTTATCTACAGGCAAATGGATTGTCTGCGAAAGAACCATTCGATCGACCTGCTGGCGTATGCCTACGAAAACGAGATACTGTTTCCCCTTGGAGACGCACGCAGGAATTTACTGACTATCTACGTCAACATGATTGACAAGGGGCTATCTGTATTGCTACGACGCGTGTTTCGAAGATCGCTAAGTCTCAGTCTTTTTAATTCTTTGTTTCTCTTCCGGCTAATCAGAAGAAAGGACACGAGAGTCGTTCATGTGCACTACGGTCCCAATGCTTTGAAAGTCCTGGATGTGGTAAGGAAGGCGCGTGTCCCGATGGTCGTTTCGTTCCATGGGTTTGACGCTTCAAAAGCATTGCGCAAGGAAAGCTATTTGCGTCGTCTGCCCGATCTGTTTGACTATGCGGCTGCCATCATCTTATGTAGCACGCATATGGCTAATGCCCTTCCTCTAAAGGGTTACGAGTCGAAGGTTCATGTTGTTCCATACGGTATTGATCCGGATGAGTTTCGGCCCGTCTCAGGGCGCGTTCATAGCGGCAAGACTTTGCGCATTGTGCATTCCGGCCGAATCGTCTCAAAGAAGGGCGTACCTGATTTGATCTCTGTTTTTGCAGAACTTGTTGAGGAGTTCTCTAATATCGAGCTTCACATCCTCGGCGATGGCACCGAGCGTAGTCGATGTGAGCAGCTGGTTACGAAGTTGGGCATCGGGGAACACGTGAAGTTTTACGGCGCCCAACCCCAAAAAGTCGTAAAGGAACTGCTTGCCTCTGCAGATGTTTTTGTCCTGAACAGCCGGGTTGCTGCAAATGGCGACATGGAAGGTTTACCGAATACTATTCTGGAGGCGATGAGCATGGCGAAGCCGGTAATATCGACGCTGCATGCCGGAATTCCCGATGTGATACAGAACGGGGTTAATGGTATCCTTGTTCCGGAGCGGGCCAATGAAGAACTAAAGGCTGCTCTTGCAAAAGTAATTGGTGACGAACAGCTTCGATTACGGCTGGGGAGCGAGGCGAGACGCAGGATCGTCGAGTCTTTTACTGTCGAGGCAATGAACGAAAGGCTAACAACAATCTTTGACAACCTTGTTCATGCAGGGCCCTGATACATGCAAGAAACACCGAACATACCAGTCGTAAGTATCATACTCCCCACGTTCAACCGCGGAGAATTGCTGGTGCGCGCAATCGACAGCGTGCGCGCTCAGACGGATCCGCGTTGGGAGCTGCTGATTGTTGATGACTGCTCGACTATTGACACGTTCAGTTTTGTTCAAAGCAGATTAAATAGGCAAATTCGCTTTGTCCGAACGCCCCACAACATGGGGCCTTCCGGCGCCCGAAATTGCGGCATTGCCCAGGCGAGCCCTGCATCGAAGTTCATTGCTTTCCTTGACGACGACGATGCATTTCATCCGACCTTTGTGGCAGTGACGTTGAAACATTTGCTCGATGCGCCGCCGGAGATTGGATTTGCATGGACGGGGATCAATAAAGTTTATCCGGATCAGAACAAGGTCGTGCCTTTTTTCTGGGATCCGCCATTCAGAAATAAGGAAGAAGCGTACCTCGGGTTTCTGGAAAAGCGCTATATCGGTACGGGTTATGGTATTACAGTGAAAAAGGAAGTTTTCGGAACTGTCGGGGGATTTGACGAGTCGCTTAGGGCCGTAGTTGATACCGATTTCTTTTTGCGTGTGCTACAACATTACTTCTATATCAAGATACCCGACGTGCTGATCGACGTTTATCATCACCGTGGCGCAAAAGTGAATAGTGCTTCCGTGAATCGTATTAATGCGCTGCAGACGATTATGAAAAAACACGAGATGAGCTTACGACGGCAGCCCCGTGCCTGGTTTAATTTCAAATCCAAGGTCGTCGGTATGTATTATTCGCTTGGGCTAATCCGGGAGGGACGGTCATTTTGGATGCGCTCTTTGAAGAATGAAAGGTTCAGCGTTAAGTTGTGCGTATTATCGCTCAAGCTTGAGGTTTCGAGGTTTTTAAGATCAAACCGCCAGAAGGGGCGTGCATCAAATGGATTCTAAAGTTGAGCCTTGCGGGAGTTATGAAAGTTGATTTTCTTATTATCGGAGCGCAGAAGGGCGGCAGTACGTGGTTGTACAACAACCTGAGACAACATCCCGGCATCTATACACCCACGCATGAGTTGCATTTCTTTTCCAGTGATGTGAATTATGGTAAGGGGACCGACTGGTACCATGCCCAGATGAGGGTATCCGGCGGGAAGAAGCTGGTCGGTGAAAAGACGCCGGAATATATGACAGTGATCCCGACCTCTAATCCGCGAACAAGTGTTCAGACGGCAAAACGGATCTATGATTATAATAAAGAGATCAAGCTGCTGGTGGTTCTTCGTGAGCCGGTTAGCAGATTGGTTTCAGCGATCAATCACATGTACCGGACCGGTCGGATAGCGCCCTGGGTAACTCCGTACGATCTGGTGCTGGGCGAGGAGAAGGACGCCGGAAACGCGTTCAGCATCCTCGAGAATGGACTCTATTACGAAAACCTCAGAAAGTACTATGAGCTGTTTCCGGCCGAGCGAATAAAAGTCATTTATTTCGAGTCGGATATTATCAAACGGCCATACGAAACGTTGGAAAGCGTCTGTGCGTTTCTGGGCGTTCCATTCGATAAGTCTTTTTTCTTCGAAGCGGAAAAGAAGAAAAACGAATTTCAAATGAGTTACATTGCGCTTTGGCTGAATCATTACTTTCCAAAATTGCGTGCTGTTAACAACCGGTTGAATCATATATTTCCCCGTCACAAGGCAAAGATTGACAGCACAACAAAGGCTTTTCTCCAGGATTATTATCTGAAGGCGAACCTCGAGCTCAGGGAATTGGTGGGAAGTGTTCCGGAAAACTGGCTGTACAAAAGAGCATCGGCATGAAATTGATATATTACTCAACGGCATATTACGCTTCCCATGGAGGAAGCAACCATTCAAAGGCATTCGTGTCGAATGCGGGCAGGATGCCTGGAGTTGAGCTCACCGTATTTCCAGCAAAGGACGGATTGAAGTCTCCGATAGCCAGCAAAAAAGCGCGGGGCCTGATGAGGCGATCCGCCTTGTTTCAAGTACTCAGTTTCTTTCGTCGGCGAAATTTTTACCTCGGCGACCTTTTCAAAACGATAGAAGCTTTCAAACCGGATGCGATCGTCATGCACCC
>CBKWFZ010000471.1:0-3968 GCA_966673785.1 uncultured bacterium | reverse complement strand
CAACCTCGATCTCCATGTCGGGATACGCTTTTGCCAGTCCGGCGGCATGCCGGACCACGGCGCTGTGCAACGATGTATCGGCGCTGGTTATATCCAGGAGAACTTTGTGAGGGCTCTGGCCGTGACCGGCGGCAAGCGAGACCAACAATGCAAAAATTGTAAGCAGATTTTTCATGATCGGTAAAGTTTAAAGCACAAAAAGAAACGCGTCATACACCGGACGGTGAATGACGCGCCGGCGGAAAAATCAGCCACCTGCATAACAATACGCGCAGCCGTTTTCCTGCGCACGGCCAATGGCCCAAACGCCGGAAGGCACCACCTGAACATCCGGAAGGAGACCGCTCACCCAGTCTTTTTTCACCTCTTCAGGATTGAGCTTCTGTTGCTGCGCGATCATACTGCTGTAAACGGTCAGCGCCATATCACAGACGCAGAACATTGATCCCCGCGCCTGCAGATCTTTGATTCCCTGAATATCTTTCACCGGAAAATCACCTTCTTGTGGTACCCAGTAAGGATTCCGGAGGGACGGCTTCATCGTCTTTGGATCATCGACCTTGAAAACTTCGCCGAAGGAATATTTTTTCCAAAGACCGTCTTCCATCGCAAACGGAATCGCGTTGTGACGCAATACAACCATCGCCGTAAGGTCGTCATCTTTCGAACCGGTCTGATTGTTTGTCGTCATAAATACCCATGACCATATGATGGCGAATCCATGATGTGGTTCCGATGCATCATATACGATGCGGTGTTTGCCTCTGATCTTCTTGAACCATTCATCCGCGCTGCCGGCGAGATTGGAGGATGGGACCATGCCACCGCCAGACACCGACCCTGCGTATAAGGTCGTGGCCCCGACGGCCAGGCTCTGCATGAAGAGCCGTCTTGAAGAAAGTGTGTTGTTTTCCATAGGTTTGGGATTAGGTTTATGTATTGAGCGGTACGATGTTCTGGTTGACACGGAAGAAATTTTCGGGGTCATACTTCGCCTTGATCACCGACAACCGGTGATAGTTGTCCCCATAGGAAGCCTGAACGCGTTCCTGACCTTCTTCCATCATAAAATTCACATAGGCGCCGCCGGCGGAATACGGGTGGATACCCTCCCAATAGTTCTTCGCCCACGTCGTTATTTTTTCCCGGTTCTCCGGATCCGGATCAACACCGACGATCACCTGAGCCCAGTTCGCGTCGCGATAGTGAAATGCAGTGTCTTTGTTTGTTTTTTCATGACACGCGCCATTGATCGGATAAAGGTGCATGGTGGAATGCGGCGTCGGTAGCTGCGCGGCGTGGCGAAGGTTTTCGGCTACGGCTTCATCGGATAGTTCGCGCACGAAATCCGCTTTCCAGTACCATTGCATACCGGAAGGATATAGCGCGTCGAACATGCTTTGCAGGGCGTTATAAGCAATAGGGCCCGTATAGTCCAGCGCGGGTTTCCTGAGGTCACGGAATGGCTGGACGCCAAGTGCTGCCTTTTCAGGATCGCCCACATTGCACCAGACAATTCCGCACATTTTCTTCAGATGCAGTTCCGCGGGAAAAATCGGTACCGGCGGGACCGTAAGAAATGCGAAATATCCGTAGACCTCACGTGACGCGCGTTGGATGAAATCGCGATAGAATTTCATGACATGCTCGGCTTCATCGAGATGCCAGAGCATCGGACCACCATAAACGGTACCTGCCTGATGCATGCGAAACAGGAACGAGGTAACCACACCAAAGTTTCCACCTCCTCCGCGTATCGCCCAGAATAAGTCCGCATTTTCGGACGCACTGGCTGTGACGAGCGTTCCGTTGGCAAGAACGACGTCGGCTTCGAGCAGGCTGTCGATGGCAAGCCCGTACGCACGAGAAAGGTGACCGATCCCGCCGCCTAATGTTAGTCCGGCAACCCCCGTGGTTGACAAGATTCCGAGGGGAACTGCTTTGCCAAAAGGCTGTGTAGCGTGATCGACATCCCCGAGCAGACAACCACCCTCGACCCGAACAGCATTCTCCATCAGGTCAAGACGGATACCTTTCATCAAGGACAAATCGATGACAAGCCCGCCGTCGCAAAGACCCAGACCACCTGCGTTGTGGCCACCGCTCCGGATGGATACAAGCATGCTGTTCTGCCGGGCGAAATTCACGCACGTGATAACATCCGCGACGTCGGCGCACCGTACGATCAACGCCGGACTCTTATCGATCATGCCATTATAGACTTTGCGGCTTTCGTCGTACGAAGGTGTACCCGGAGCGATAAGCTGGCCCCGGATGTTGGTTTTCAAATTCTCCAAAAGGTGTTTCTCCAGACCTGAAACGTCGGATTGAGGGTGTGTTACGGGTTCCATTAAGGCTGACTTTAGGTGAAAGGGAAGGCTTGTCCAACTAATATGACAGAAACAAAGGTGGCAAGACTCCCGGCCTTCAGGCTAACCCTGGTTATTCAAATCCGGATAAAAAATGATCATTGATCGCACCGGCGAGGAGAAAACCGGCTATACCAGCGACGGCGTACAGCCAAACTTTCTGGCGAAACAGCGCGCAAAGTACGAGGGATTGCTGTAACCGACCTCCATGGCAACCTGCGAAACATTGCCCACCTTGTCCCGCAACAGGGAAAGGCCGCGCTCCAGTCTAAGGTCCCGAAGGAAGTCGTTGGGAGCGCGCCCGGTCACCGAAACCACTTTGCGATAAAACTGCGGCTGACTGAAACCCATTTGATGGGACAAACCCGGAATGGTGAGGTCGTGGTCATAATGCGAGGCCTCAATATTCGCGATCAGCGTAGTGATAAACTCCTCGGTTGGCATATCAACGTAGCGTATGACAGACGACGCACTTCCAAAGTCGCTTTGGCAAAGCTTCCGCGAAAGAGCCGAAACCACAATTTGATTTCCGGATGCCGCCTTGCTGAGTTGGAACGCAGTCCGAATCGTATGCATGAAAAAGTCGCCGTCACTCCGTACGGGCTGCGAGGAGGCAAGGCCCATCCGAAAAAAAAGTAATCCATGCCCGGAATCCGATAATTGTTCCTGCAGGTGAATAGCACACAAAAGTGCATGATTGACGTCGTCGAACACCCCAACGATACCCTCATGGAACAACGAAGGTACTTCCCGGCCCGCAAAGTCGGATATCTTTTCGGAAACAAAATCGTGTGTTGTCCGGGGTACGCCGATGGTCGAATAAGGCGTCGGCGAACTTCCGATGAGTTTACCCAGAAGTGAAATCACCAGTACGGTTCGGTAGCCCAGGTCTTCGGCACCGGTATGCGTCTTTACGTGACCGTGATCGAGTTGGTGATCCTCACCCATGACGGAGCGGTAGAAACCCGGCTCCACTTCGGTGAGGGCACAGGCGATATTGCCATGAGCCAGCTTGTGTACGAGTTCGCAGGTTTCCTTATCGGGACCTTCGGTAAGGCAAAACACTGTTCCCGCCTTCGGGTTAACCCAATATTGCAGATAGCGCACTCCGTAACGTTCCTGAATCGCGAGATCAGCCATATGAGCTTTTTTTACCTCCTCAACCGTAACGTTCTCCAGTTGATGAAAATCCATAAAGAGCGGCATAAGATGAGGGTCTAGGGTGGACACCGAATGTAATAAAACGCAGGCGAAATTCAAAGTACAGATCCCCCGCCGAGATGTGCAGATGGCTGCACAAAAATACGTCCGTTCGTCAGGATTTAGTTACAGGCGGAACGGCAATCTGATACTTTTAACGCTTTGGCTACACGCACATATCGTATAAAGCAACCTTGTATGAATCAGTCATCTGAATGGAGTGCGTTCGATCTTTCTTCAAGTCTCAAATTGTTTTTGAGAACCCTCTGCAACTTCTTCAATGGCCGTACAAAATTCAAATAATACAATAATGACGGTACACCAATAAAAAAAAGCGCCCAGCCGATTCGTTCATTCATTGTTGGCTCTCTCAGCACACCATTGATAGTCATTTCATCA
>CBKWFZ010000470.1:0-3974 GCA_966673785.1 uncultured bacterium | reverse complement strand
ATGCTACTGCAATCGTCGCGAACCAGCCTAACTATCTCGCCGGCGTGCTGGACATCGACGCCTCGCGGAAGGCCGCCAGGTTTGTTCGCTTTTGTGATGCATTCAATATTCCTCTCGTAACACTTGTCGACGTACCGGGTTTTCTTCCGGGAAGCACACAAGAATACGGTGGTATCATCATTCATGGCGCGAAGCTGCTCTTCGCATACGGCGAGGCAACCGTTCCTAAGATCACGATCACATTACGCAAATCATACGGCGGCGCACACGACGTCATGAGCTGCAAACAATTGCGCGGAGACCTGAACTATGCCTGGCCTTCGGCGGAAATTGCCGTAATGGGTGCAAAGGGAGCAGTGGAGGTTCTGGAAGCGAAGACGCTCAGCCAGATCAAGGACCAGGATGAACGTCAGAAATTCATCAACGAAAAAGAAGAAGAGTACGAACAGAAATTTGCAAATCCATATCAGGCAGCGAAGTACGGATTTATCGATGATATCATTGAGCCGCGCAACACACGATTCAGGATAATCAGGGGGTTGCAGACTCTCGCAACGAAGAAGGATACCAATCCTCCAAAAAAGCACTCGAACCTTCCTTTATGATCAAAAAGAGAATGTCATGAACTTCACATTTGAAAATATAGGAAACGAGCATCTGATAATTGTCGTGGTTGGATATGTGATCGTGTTTCTGTCGCTGTTTCTCCTCTGGGTTGTTTTCTACAACCTTCCGAAGATTCTGAACATCCGGTTACATAAGATAGCCAGACTGGTCAAACGACCTGATCCGGTTCAGGTCGCCGCGATAAATGGATCTAACGACGCATCAATCACCGGAGAAGAGACTGCCGCAATCAGCGCGGCAATTTTTTTGTTCGTCGAAGAACTTCACGACACCGAAAACACGGTCATAACGATCCAGAAAATTTCGAGAAGGTATTCGCCGTGGAATTCCAAGATCTACAATGTGATTAACGGACTGAATAAACGCTTTTAGGCTATGAAAAAATATGAATTTACCATACGCGGCAATACCTATACGGTCCGGATAAAATCATTCGAGGACTCCGTGGCCATGGTGGAAGTGAACGGATCGAAGTACGAAGTGAAGTTGAACAAGGAACTGAAGGCAACGAAGACGCCGAAGCTGGTGCGATCCGCTCCGGCGCCGAGCCCGCAAAAGTCATTTGCACCTGCGGCCGGACTGAAGCAGGTCACGGCGCCTTTGCCTGGCGTCATCCATAAACTACATGTTAAGGAAGGCGATACCGTTAAACAGGGACAGACATTGCTGATCCTTGAAGCGATGAAAATGGAAAACAACATACTGGCGGATATTGGCGGCGTTGTGAAGAACGTACGCGTGAAAGAAGGTGATTCCGTGATGCAGGGCGATATGTTGATGGAGATTGAATAACGTTAAATGCCGGAATTACCGGCACCGGTGAAAGTATGAAAAAGGTTTTTTTGGTTTTTGGTATTATTGTTTTTCTCGCGCTGCTCAAGACCGTTTTTCCGACGACGGAAGTTGAAGCCGCGCCAGCGCAGATCACAGCCAACGCGACAGTCGCAGTAGCAGACAGTCAGGCCGGCAAAGAATCCGGCGTAATTCGCGGGATGAAAACGTTTCTTGAATATACGAGCTTCGAAAACGTTACAACGGGGCACGTGATCATGATCGCCGTAGGGCTTTTTTTCCTTTACCTCGCAATACGCTACGACTACGAGCCTTTGTTGCTCGTCCCGATCGGTACCGGAATTATAATCGGCAACATCCCCTTTATGCTGAACGCCGGATTACAAATCGGCATTTATGAACAAGGTAGTGTGCTGAATTACCTGTACTTCGGAGTCGTCAAGGGAATTTATCCACCCCTGATTTTTCTGGGTATTGGTGCAATGACGGATTTTTCGTCGTTAATTTCCAACCCGAAGCTGATGTTGCTGGGCGCTGCCGCTCAACTTGGAATTTTTGTGACGTTTGTCGGCGCCATTGCGCTAGGCTTCGCGGCACCGGAAGCGGGTGCCATTGGTATCATTGGCGGCGCTGACGGCCCCACGGCCATCTTTTTGTCGTCGAAACTTGCCAACGGGGTGAATATACTACCAGATGGAACAACCGTGAAGAACCTCATCGGCCCGATCGCCATTGCGGCATACTCCTATATGGCATTGGTTCCGGTTATTCAACCGCCAATAATGCGATTATTGACAACAAAAAAAGAAAGACTTATCAGGATGCGTCCCCCACGCGCCGTTTCGAAAACCGAGCGGATCATGTTTCCGATCATTGGATTATTGTTAACCACGTTCATATCGCCCAGCGCGCTGCCCCTTCTCGGTATGTTGTTTTTCGGCAACATATTGAAAGAATCCGGTGTAACAACACGGCTGGCAAATACGGCCAAGGCATCGCTGATCGATATCGTCACGATACTGCTCGGGCTCACCGTCGGCGCTTCAACACAAGCCGACGTCTTTCTAACTTCCGAATCAATCCTCATCTTTGTATTGGGAGCCTGCGCATTCGGTGTATCAACCGCGGGCGGGGTGATTTTTGCAAAAGTCATGAACCTCTTTCTACGGGAAGGAAACAAAATTAATCCGCTGATCGGATCCGCTGGCGTTTCCGCTGTTCCGGACAGCGCACGGGTGTCGCAAATGGAAGGGTTAAAAGAAGATCCGTCAAACCACCTGCTTATGCACGCCATGGCACCGAACGTCGCAGGTGTGATCGGATCAGCAGTAGCGGCAGGTATTCTGCTTAGCTTTCTCAAATGAAAATGAAGTACAGGTATGAATAAAGGAGCAAATTTTTTTGAGTCGTTTCCCACATCGGGCAAACAGGAATGGTCCAAAGCGGCATCGGCCGAAATAAATGGCGGCGATCCTGACGAATCGCTGAAGTGGGAAACACCGGACGGACAAAAATTCGGTCCTTACTACGACAAACTCGACACGAATAACCTTTCCTTTATCGATCTCTACGGCCTGAACGGCAAATCCGCGCACGCCGCCGATTCCCGTCACTGGTTTAATATGCCCGAGGTACTGCTCACCGACGAGGTGACCTCCAACGGCATCGCAATCGACCATCTTCGACACGAAGCCGAAGGCGTGATCTTCAACATTGAAAAAAAACAGGTTCACTTCGACCAGCTTTTGAACGGAATTTCCTGGGAGAATTGTTCGGTTTCATTCCTTGCCAACGAACAGTTTCCGCTGATCGATCTGATCAACTACATCAGTGAAAACGACTACAGCTACGGAAGGCTGCAGGGAGCGATATATTGGAGAGAAGGCGTCATCCTTCCACCTGCGCTTCCTTCGTTAAACGGGTTCCGTTTCGGCGGAATCGTTATTCACGGCGACACACCTGTGAACCAGATCTCACGCGCACTTTCCGCCGGTGTTCAGGCCATTGACACCTTCACCGGCGAAGGCTATCGGTTGACGGAAGTCATTCGTCATATCGCCTTCAATCTGCCAGTAGGCCCGGAGTTATTGATTGAGATCGCCAAATTCCGAGCATTACGCATGCTTTGGTATCAGGTAGTGCGTGCATATGGCCTCAATGATTACGCACCGGCGAACCTTCTGATTCATGCGAGATCTGAAAAGTGGATCAATGAAAAATATCAGCCGCACGGAAATTTGCTCAAAGGAACCGTGGCTGCGATGGCGGCGCTTTCGGGGGGCGCGGATGCGATCACGATTGAACCCGAAGACCCGATGCACTCCATGATGACGCGTGTTGCGCGCAATACATCGGCGATCCTTCGCGAAGAATCCAAATTCGGAAAGGTAAATGACCCGTTTGCCGGCGCTTACGGCGTGGAGGTGTTGACTGAGCAAATGGCCCAAGCCGCATGGAAGAAATTTCAATCCATGCAATTGGAGTATGAAACAAAGTAGCGTAGCCGAATCAAGAATTCAGATTAAAAAACATGAAACCAGATTTTAACGATATCG
>CBKWFZ010000469.1:0-3976 GCA_966673785.1 uncultured bacterium | reverse complement strand
TATCTTTAAGGAGATAGGGCAGGACCTTGGCAAACCTATGCCGGCATCGGGCGATCTTGGCCGCTGGGCGGAACAGGGTGTGCTGCTGCTTAACGCCACGCTTACGGTACGCGCCTCGCAGCCCGGATCTCACCAAAAAAGAGGTTGGGAGGAATTCACCGATGCCGTTATCAGGAAAATATCGGATGAAAAACAGCATGTCGTGTTTCTGCTATGGGGCGCCTACGCGCAGAAGAAAGGTGAGATCATCGATCGTTCCAGACACCTGGTTCTTATGAGTGCCCATCCGTCGCCTTTCTCGGCAGACCGCGGATTCTTCGGATGCAGGCATTTCAGCAAAGCGAATCAATATCTGCAAAGCAAGGGTCTCCGGGAAATCGACTGGTAGCCAAACCGTTTACGGCTACACGCAGGTTTTTTTTGACGCCTGAGCGAAAAGGCTGCATTGCCGGTGTAGTTGTCGCCGGGCGGGCAACGCAATTTTTCGGTTAGGCCTTTATTCAATGAGGTTAAAGAACCGGCTCCAGCGGATCTTGTTCAGCAAGCCAGCTTCCTTATCGAGCGAAAGCCAGATGAAGAACGCTTTCCCTACGATATGGTCAGCGGGAACAAATCCCCAGAAACGTGAGTCGAGGCTGTTGTGCCGGTTGTCTCCCATCATGAAGTAATAGTCCTGCTTGAATGTGTACTCGGTGACCTCTTTTCCGTCAATCAAAAGTTTTCCATTCTCAACCTTGGCGTCGTCGTTGTGATCGTACAATACGATGGTGTTTCCGTAGAGCGCAAGGGTGCTGTCGTTGATGGTAATGGTCGCACCTTCGCTTGGGATCCAAAGCGGACCGAAATCATCCTGGGTCCAGCCGAAGTCTTTCACGCCCTGGTTCCCGTAAGCCGGAAACACACTTTGGTTATCACGTTCGAGCAGCGTGATCGACGTAATGTATGGCGGGTTTTGTGCTTTGAGGTTTTCAAGTTTCTCCTCCGTCAGCGCAATGACATATTGATGTGTTCCGTTGTTCAGCGGTGCATAGTTTACGATATCTTCACCGGTAATATTGAACTTGTCGAGATTTCTGTCGCTGATCCGATCGGTGCTGATAAGGATGTAGTTGTACTGCATCTTGGGCGGGTTGCCGATTGGACTACCGTTGGCATAAACCTGCCGGCCACGAATGGACAGCGTGTCACCCGGAATGCCCACACACCGCTTGATGTAATTAGTCTTCAGATCGACAGGATAATCGATCCAGTTCGTGGGATGAACACCCAGGTTGTTTTCGGCGATGCCGGGAACATTGAAGACCACCACGTCTTCCCGCTTCACTTTGGTAAGTCCAGGTAACCTGTATTGAGGAAGTTTGATCCATTCCACGTAGGATGGAATATTTGTGAACCAGATTTTCTGATGTGTCAACGGTACCTGAAGCGGTGTGGAGGTTGTGCGGGTACCGTAATGGAACTTGCTCACAAAAAGGAAATCTCCCACCAGCAACGAGTTTTCCATCGAAGGTGTCGGGATGGTGTAGGCTTCCATGATCAGCCATCGTATAAGGGTCGCGGCGATGACGGCGAATAGAATCGCATCCCACCATTCGCGCGCCTTGCTTTTTTTTACGGCTTCCTTATTACTGTGGTCCTTTTTCCAAAACTTCCAGTTCATGGTATCGGTAATGTGTTAATCTGTTGATTTCAATCGGCCTGCAAATAAACGGAAAATATCCGAACAGGTGATTAGTCGCGAATTCAGGCCGGGAATTTCAGAAAATCATCCATGCCAAGGACTCCTTTTTTATCCCTGATCCACTCAGCAACCATGACTGCGCCCGTGGCAAAACCTTCACGCGAATGCGCGGTGTGTCTGATCTCAAGGTCGTCAATCGGACTTTGATACTTAACCAGGTGCGTTCCAGGGATATCAGCGATCCGGAATGAATTGATTACCAGGTCTTCAGGATTCTCAGACGGCTGATTCACCCAGCGCTTTTTTCCCGAACCATGACGAAGAACACCTTCGGCCAGCGTGATTGCCGTTCCGCTCGGGGAGTCCTTCTTCGCTGTGTGATGAATCTCGTCCAGCTCGACGTCGTAGTGGGCAAAACCCTTCATCATGCCCGCCAGGTACTCATTGAGCTTGAAAAAGATGTTTACACCGAGGCTATAATTGGAAGCATAGAAGAATGCACCGTTTAGATCTCTGCAAAGTGTCTCGATCTCGGGTTTCCGCCCCAGCCATCCCGTAGTGCCGCACACTACCGGCAGTTTTCTCCGCAGTGCCTTGCTGATGTTTGCGAACGCTGCGTCCGGATGTGAGAATTCGATCGCAACATCACCTTCGGCATGCTCAAATTCGTGCTGGTTGTCGACGTCAATTCGCGCCGTCACTTCGTGGCCGCGCTGGAGGGCGATCTGCTCGATGATCTTGCCCATCTTCCCGTAGCCTAGCAGTATTATCTTCATTATCGGTTAAGGTTTATCGCCGCCGAAATGCGGAGATTATTTTCGGGCCTAAACATACAACATTCCACGGGATCGTGGTGCAGGATATGGATCCGACTTAAAACCGGAAGACCAGCGCGGCTCCTGTCTGCCTTCCTACCATGTCGTCCTGTTCCAGCAGCGGTTCGACTCGTACCTGGAGACGCGGATTGAGATCGAATTCTTTCAGGTGTGCGTCTACGTGTGCGTCGACCATCTGAAGTATATAAACAACGCCCATGATGATGATCATGTAGTCCCGTTCACGGCGAGCCTTGTCGAGTGCCCGGCGATATTGTTGCACACTGACTTCCATGCCGCGTGCGCGCAATGCCGGAGGTGGTAATTGGGTTTCCGCCAGGCCAGCTTCAAGGCCAAGAAAGACGAAGCCCCGGTATTCCGAATAAAGGTTGTTGTAAACATTGATCGCGTATCCGGTGGCCGCCATGCCGCCATAAACCAGAGGTAGTTTCCAGTATTTTTTGTTGTAGATCTGCCCGAGACCGGGCAATACCGCCGCGTAAAGCAATGCCTTACGCGGATTATAACGCTTCGCATAGCTTTGGATAAGCAATGTATCGGTGGATTCGACGAACAGACTATCACCCGAAGGGACATCCTGCTGTGCGTACGCGGCAGCGGCCACAACAAGGCAAAGAATGAGTGTTAACAGTCGGCTCATGTAGAATGCTCGGCAAAAGTAACACAAACCGGTTAATAACGGTGCTAACCGTTGGTCATCTTGAGGATATCGAGAATCCGGTTCAAGTCTTCTACAGACAGGAACGGAATCTTGATCTCGCCTTTCTTGCCGTCGCTTTTTACTACAACCCGGGTGCCAAAATGAGATGAGAGTTTGGACTGAAGCTGACCAATCTCCCGTGACGCCTGCTGGGTCGATGGTTTGTCTTCGCTCTTCGGCTGGGTTTTTTCCGTTACTTCCCGTACAAGCTCCTCGACTTTTCTGACGGAAAGCTCATCCTGTAACGCTCTTTTGAAGATGTAAAGCTGATGGTCGGGATTTTCGACGCTGATGATCGCGCGCGCATGCCCCATCGAAAGCTTGTTGTCGCGGACTGCTATCTGGATATCGGGCGGAAGCTTGAGCAGACGCAGGTAGTTCGTTACCGTCGTCCTGTTTTTTCCGACGCGTTCACCAAGTTCTTCCTGCTTCAGTCCGATTTCAGAAATGAGCCGCTGATAACTCAAGGCAATTTCAATGGCATTCAGATTCTCGCGCTGAATGTTTTCAATGAGCGCCATCTCCAGCATCTGCTGATCGTCGGCAGAACGGATATAGGCCGGAATGGCCTTGAGTCCGGCCAGCCGTGACGCCTGAAACCTCCGCTCCCCGGATATCAGTTGATACTGGTTTTGGGCCAGCTTCCTGACGGTAATCGGCTGAATGATACCGTGAACCGAGATTGATTCAGCAAGTTCGAGCAGGGATTCCTGGTCGAAATGCGTTCTCGGCTGAAAGGGATTGACCTCTATATCGTCG
>CBKWFZ010000468.1:0-3984 GCA_966673785.1 uncultured bacterium | reverse complement strand
TGTGTACCGACAATGGTTACGTCTGAGTTCTGCTCCTTGAGATAGCGGGACACGCCCATGATCGTTCCCGTGGTACCCATGGCAGATACGAAATGTGTAACGCGACCGTTGGTGTCGCGCCAGATTTCGGGCCCGGTAGTCTGGTAGTGAATCCGGTAATTATCCGGGTTGGCAAATTGATTGAGTATGTAATATCCCTCGGACCTTGCCATTTCCTCGGCAACTTCGCGGGAATATTCTATTGTCCTGCTCGCCGGCGTGAGCACGACCCTTGCGCCATACGCCTCCATCGCGCGCACCCTTTCCCGCGTAGAGTTGTCGGGCATGATCAGCGTCATTTCCAGGTTCATCAGCCGTGCGATCATAGCCAGCGCTATGCCGGTATTTCCGCTCGTTGCTTCCACCAGACGATCACCCGGCTTTATTTCACCGCGCTCGAGGGCGCCTCGTATCATTCCAAGCGCTGCCCTGTCCTTTACGCTGCCGCCGGGATTATCGCCTTCGAGCTTGCCGTAAATGGAAACGCCTGGTTTGGCAAAAACGCTTCCAATTTCGACCATCGCCGTATTCCCAATGAGTTCTACCAATTTCATAGCTGATTAGATTACGCGTCAGGTCTAAAGACGACGAGATCGGTTTCATGCGTATCGCCGTTGTACATTTTCGCCTGGTAATATATTTTGGAATTCGGAGGCACGCTTCGTGTAAGCCATACGTTGCCGCCAATGACGCTGCCGCGTCCGATGACAGTTTCTCCTCCCAGAATCGTCGCCCCGGCATAAACGATCACGTTGTCTTCAAGCGTAGGGTGACGTTTCTTCTCCGCATCTTCTTTATTGACGCTAAGCGCTCCAAGTGTGACACCCTGATACAATTTCACATTGTCGCCGATTAACGTCGTTTCACCAATCACAATCCCGGTACCGTGGTCAATGCAGAAGTGTCTGCCGATTGTCGCCGCGGGGTGAATATCAATCCCGGTTTTGCTATGGGCGTGTTCGGTTATTATGCGCGGGATTTCAGCGACACCCGCGCGATGAAGTTTATGGGCAATTCTATAGGCGGCAATGGCATAGAAGCCGGGATACGTACGGATCACTTCACTCCTTGTCCGTGCTGCCGGATCGCCTTCATACATGGCCCGCACATCTTCCTCGATCATTTCGTATAACGCCGGAAGGCCCGCAAAGAATTCATCAGCGATTATTCCCTGATCTTCGGTCCCCCTGTTTCGGTTGAACTGAAGAATTTTCTTCAGCCGATCGCGAAGCGTGTTGAGGTGCTTCTCAAAGTCCGCTTCACTCGAAAACGTAAGCTGTGTAAAGTCGGCGAACAGGCTTCCGAGCAGGTCCACAAAGAAGCCGGAGACCTCGGAAGGTGAAGGGCATGTCGGGCATGCCTGATGCGAGTGAAATATCTTCCTGATAAAGGTCTGATCCATTGGCGCTAAATAAAGGTTTAAACCGAGCAGGTCAATACAATTAACAAATTCCGGTAAAAAATAGTAACCCGGCGATAAGAAAAAACCTGTTAATTACTTGTTAACCTGAGAAAAAACCGGTGAGCGACACGATCCTACCCCCATGCAGGGGACAAAAAAAGCCCCGGTTTCCCGGGGCAGGTCATTCAATTTTACTGGTACAGGCGTTATTATTTTCTGAATACCAGGCGGATTTCGTCCGAATGGCTGAGGTTATGATTGTCCGTGACTGTAAGCCTCCAGACATACGTTCCGGCAACCATGTTCGTCATCTCAAGATTGGAGGAATTTAACCCCTTGACCTTAACAGAAGGGCCGGAAACTTTGGTCCACTTGTATTTAACGACGGAACCATCGCTGTCCGAACCCTTACCAACTATAATATAACGGGACGTGTAGGGTTTGTTGACGTCGTTACCGGGCCACGCGCGCGGCGGATTGTTGAACGTCACCGTCACGTCATCATAACTTGTAGCACCTTTATTGTCTCTCACGGTCAATCTGAAAACACGCGTACCGGAAGAGGGAGAATTCACTCTCAGATCCGGACTGCTTGTGTTACCGAGGCTCGTGTACGGGCCGGAAATCTGCGTCCACTTGTAGGAGCTTATGCTGCCGTCAGCATCCCGCGCAGAACCTTTGACCGTGTATGACGAGACCGGCAACTTCACGACTCTGTCTGCCCCCGCGTTCGTCGAAGGGGTCTTGTTGCCGTCAGTGCGCGAAGTCGATCCGCCTTTCACGTACAGGGTCATATCGTCGTACTTCGTCGCTCCTTTGTTGTCTTTTACCGTCAGTCTGAATACGTAAGTGCCCTCGACCAGGTCCGAGACACTAAGGTTCTGAGATGACGTGCTTCTGAGCGTCACTCTGCCGCCGGAACGTTTCGTCCACGCGTATGAAACGATGGATCCGTCCTTGTCTGAACCATTACCGCGAATAGTCGCTGAGTTGGTTGGAAGCTGTAGCGTGACATTCGGTCCGGCATTGGCAACCGGAGCCTGATTTGAACCGCCCTTCACGAGCAGCGACATTTCATCGAATTTCGTTGCCCCTTTGTTGTCTCTCACTGTAAGACGGAAGACATACGTTCCTTCTTTTAATCCGGATACAACCAGTTTCGGGGAGTTTGCCCCGCTAAGGCTCGCGGCCCCGCCGGAACGTTTGGTCCACGCATAAGATACGATTGAACCATCGTCATCACTGGCCTTTCCGTACAACGTGGCGGAATTCTTGGGAAGTGTGAGGGTAATGTTCGAACCTGCGCTGACGGCGGGAATCTTGTTCGACGTTGACTTCTCGTCAGAGGACTCGTCATCAGAGGATTCGTCGTCGTCGGACTCGTCGTCTGATCCTTTCCCGCCCACGATCACGCGCACATAATCTGAATCGGTATCTCCGTCATCGTCTGTTACCTGCAAACGGAAGTAATAGGTACCGGCGGATAAACCGGATATACTCGCCTTTGCCGAACTTGCATTGCCGATAGACGCCGAAGGTCCGCTGATCTTGGACCAGCGATATGAAACGATCGAACCATCGCTGTCACTTCCTGAACCGGCGAGAGAAACTTTAGAACCGGTGTTTACGGATTTGTCGGCACCCGCATTCGCTGTCGGAATATTGTTGGATCCGTTACGGGTATTCGCTTGGCTCATCATCCATTCATATATATTGGGGCGATGAAACGAATGGTCGGTCGCGTACGCGCGATTCCACGCATCATGTTTCACTCCCGGGTAGATCGTCATTTTTGCGCGTGGATTCGGTGTAGGGGAAGATCCGTTTATCGCGTTGACCATGTTCTTTGTCTTGTGGTAGGAGATGACGTTATCTGCATCGCCATGGAATCCCCAGACCGGCAGATTCTCGCGCGCAATGTTAGGCGCTTTTCCGGTTGCATTGAAAGCCCCGCATATCGGAGACACGCTTGCAAAGAGCGATGGTGACTCCTGCGCGATCGTCCACGCTCCGCCGCCGCCGAGGCTCAACCCGGTAATATGGATCCTTTTCTCGTCAATGCGAAGGTAAGTCTTCACATAATCGATGACTTCCCTCACGTACCAGGTGGGCCAGAAACCGATGCCGTTCTTCAACTGAGGGCTGATGAGGATAAAAGGAAAATGTTTTCCATCGCGAACAGCGCGCGGCGGACCGAGCTTTGCCACTGCCGGAAGGGCCGCTTCAAGCGTGCTTTTGTTTGTGGAATTGGGACCACGCTCGCCGATTCCGTGAAGGAAAATCACGACGGGATACTTTTCCGAATTACTGGCATAATCTTTTGGAAGGTATTGGTAGAAGGCGATAACGGACTTGCTGGTGGTTTTGAACGTGTTCTGGGCCATGAGGGTGGCCGCGGACACCGTGAGGAGCGCGATAAAAAATGAGGTCAGGAATTTGTGTTTTCTCATGTCATGCTTTTTATTAAAGACAGTACATGTCCAAGCGCAAGGGTGATCCTTGCTCACTGTCTGAATGAAAAATGATTTGAAAAGAAACTATAC
>CBKWFZ010000467.1:0-3992 GCA_966673785.1 uncultured bacterium | reverse complement strand
GGCGACATGATGGCGGGGCGCTCCGTGCGGCTCACAGTACTCGATGACAACAGGAAACTCATTCCGTTGCCCAGCTTCTTTCAGGTCGATCTTTCCGCCGGGTATGTGCTGGACAAAGCATCTGTCAGGGTTCGCTTGACAAACGTTACGAACGTATTGAGCTACTACGCGCACGACGACAACAGTATCAATCCTATCGCTCCGCGCCAGTTTGTGGCAACGCTGGCCTACAAACTTTAAAGTACAACAGCCATGGGAAACGATGGAAAAAGCAAAACATGGAAGTTGGTACGGGGCTGGTTTCACACCGTCCACCTGTGGCTTGGCGTCGGAAGTGCACTGATCCTTTTCGTTGTTTGCCTTACCGGAACGGTCTACACATTCAGTTCCGAGATTCAAAAAATGACGGACGCGCATCTCTATGAGGTTGATGTGAAGAACGAAGCTCAGCCGCTTTCGTCACAAAACTTAATTTCGAATGTGCTTGACTCATTGGGAGGTGGAACGGTGCAAAGTATCGTAATGCCTGCTGCACGGAACAGCTCGGTTCAGATCACCATCGCTGCGAAAAAAGTTGACAACGGGGAGGGAAAGGGCTCGCCTCGTGGAAGGCAACGCGGAACGACATATTTTGTGAATCCTTATTCCGGCGAAATACTCGGGACCACCGAAACGAATTCGTCGGAATTTTTCATGGTGATGTTTCGCATGCATCGGTGGCTTCTGCTTGACACCGCGGTGGGGCGTCCCATCGTCGGAGTGGCCACCCTGATTTTTGTGGTCATCATTTTATCAGGCCTTGTGATCTGGTTTCCAAAAAAGGTTAAGAGCTGGCGTCAGGGTCTGAAGATCAAGACATCGGCAAACTGGAAACGCATCAACCACGATCTGCATACGTCATTGGGTCTGTATTCGTCATTGTTTCTCCTTGTCATGGCGCTCACCGGGCTTACATGGTCCTTTGAATGGTACAAGACGGGATTCAGGAATTTCTTTGGTGGGAGTTCTGCAGAACGTACGGAATTTCTTTCTGAAGTCGCGCCGGAGAAAGACGCAACAATTGAAGACTACGTAGCAGCGGCAACTCAGGCGCTACCGTATGAAGGGGATTGTCGCGTGATGTTGCCTTCGGATCCTGCCGGTGTTGTCACCGTCACAAAAACATCGTCATCGTTCTTTGCAACGTCAGTGGCCGACCGCGTCACGATTGATCAGTACAGTGCGAAAGTGTTACACACCGACGTTTTTGCTGACAAACCATTGAACCAGAAGATACTCTCATCGGTTAAAGCGTTACACGTCGGAAGCTTTTACGGCACATTTTCGAAGATCATTTATTTCATCACCTGCCTGATTGCGACCAGTCTTCCCGTTACGGGCGTGGTGATCTGGATAAACAAACTGCGTAAGAAGAATCAAAAAAAGGAAGCCGCCGGGATTTCGGAGAAACCCAAGGTGAGCAGAACCACGGGTAATGCCGCGTTCGCCCGCCAGGGTGGAACACGCCTATGACGGACACTTTTATTTTCCTGTATACTTTTTCGTTCGCCAGTCCTTTATCCTGCCTTTCCAGTTAAGTCCGAATCCGAAGTCGTACGCATTGCCTTCTGAGTCAGTATGTGCCTGCATATCGTGCGGAATGTCCTCGCGCTGCGATTCAACGGTCTCCATACTGGCTGGCATCTGGACAGGCAGTAAACCGCCAGGCTCGGCTTTTCCAGAAAGAATGTCAAAAATTGCCTGATGCTGCACGCCAAACGTAAGAACGATGCCGTCAACGCTGCTTTCAAATTCCCGGAAGACCATGGGTTTTGAAGCTTCAACGACGACAATTACCGGTTTTCCATTCATTCGCTTCTTGGTTTCGAGAATCAGATCAAGGTCTTTAGCGTTTGCAGCCGTCACCGATTTACCGTGATAAGAACGGTCCGTTATCGTACTGTCAATTACAGGATCTCCAGCCGCAATACTCTGTTTCCGTGCCGTTGAAGCAGAATAAGGCCCGTACTGCAAACTGATCGGAACGTAACCATTGCCGCCCTGGAGCCGGTCCTCACGGTTATACCCGGTGCCCGTTTCGGGACTGCTGACGAACACAACCGCAAAATCCGCATGCGCGGGATCATCTGTGACGTTGAAGTAACGCTTCGCCAGATCCATGCTAACGGGATCCTCTACACGTTCCGGTGAGACATTCCCAAACCAGTCCCGCACTGATGGGAAATTGCGTTTCGGTATGTATACGTTCTTCCTTTCTTTCACAGGAAGCACATCACCGCGATTTTTCAAGAGCACGATCGACTTGAGCTGCGCTTCGTATCCGGCCTTCATAAACTCCGGATTTCCAACAAGGGCCTGAGATGACGAAGGGTCGAGATAAGGATTTTCAAACAACCCGACGCGAAAGATGTTGCGCAGTAAACGCACCGCTGATTCCTCGAAGCGTTTGCGCATGAATGCTTCGCCATGTTCTTTAACGCCGATCTGGTAGGCTTCCAGGATTGGTCCGGCCACGTTGTTTCCCCCAAACTGATCGACACCAGCCATGAGAATCTTATAGTGACGCTGCGCGATGCTTAGCTTTTCGGCTCCCCACGGTTTGCCGCGAAATTCGTCTGCGTAGCTTCCTTCATTCCCTGTTATGCCCCAATCCGTGCAGACAACACCTTCATAGTTGTACTTTTTCCGTAGCAGATCAGCGATGATAAATTTCGAGTATGCATTCCCGACGTTTTCCCCGTAAACCGAATCGATGTCGAACGAAATGGTATAATAAGGCATAACTGCAGATGCCATCCCCGTCTTGCCTTTGAGTTTGAAGGCACCTTCAGTGAATGGCACCAGGTGATGCCGGAATCCACGTCCCGGATATACAGCGAACTTGCCGTATGCAAAGTGTCCGTCGCGTCCGCCTTCTTCAGGTCCTCCGCCGGGCCAGTGTTTCACCATCGCATTTACGCTGGTAAAACCCCAGCCATTTTTGATTTCATCTTTACCGGATGATGTTTGAAATCCATCGATGTACGCGCGTGCGAGATCGGCAGCAAGGGCGGGATCTTCACCGAACGTACCGTCTATACGATTCCAGCGAGGTTCAGTGCCGAGGTCGATCTGCGGCGATAATGCAGTGGCGATCCCGAGCGCGCGGTATTCTTTTGAGGCGATGGCGCCGAACCGTTCAACAAGAGCCGGATCAAACGTGGCGGCAAGTCCTAATGCCTGTGGCCACATCGAAATTCTGCCGCCGCTGCCGGCATTGTACTCGGTTTTTGCGACTGCGGTGTGCCGCGGATCGGAACTAGTATTGACGGGAATACCCAGGCCCTGCCCTTCTGCCAGCGCCTGAGCGTTATTGTTCCACCGCGCCGATATCTCCGGTGACTCTACCGTCGTGATCAGCACATGGCGCAGGTGGTCGTTGATGAGAAAATTCTTTTGTTGATCAGACAGGTCGGATGGCTGAGCGCCGCTCGCGCTTAATGGTTTGCCATTATACGTTCCGCTTCCGAAACCTCTTTCACGAGCCGGGATTGCCTGGTGAGAGCTATAGAGCATCAAACCGGCAATCTCCTCAACAGACATCCTCGAAGCGAGGTCGCGGGCGCGGTCATCAACCGGTAGTCTCCAGTCCTCATAAGGATCGAGGCTTCCATTACGGTTGAGATCTTTAAAGAAGTACCCGTCCTGTTTAAGAAGTTTAACGCCTGATACAGGCGAGTACCCTAACGTTGTTCCGGCTTTCGGTTGTTTTACTGTCGTGTATTGTTGAGGCTGCGCGAGCAATTCGCCCGCGCAAAACAGGATGACGATGGCGGTCACAATCTTCATAATGTGAAGTCTTTGTGTAAATATAACACATTAATGAAACACTGCCATCGCCGGAACGAACGCGCTTAGTTCAGGTGCTTTCTGAAGAATTCAACCGTACGGTTCCAGGCAAGCTCGGCGGCGGCCTTGTCATACCGCGGTGTGGTGTCGTTATGGAATCCGTG
>CBKWFZ010000466.1:0-3993 GCA_966673785.1 uncultured bacterium | reverse complement strand
GTGACGGCATCATTATCCTTGAAACTGGAAATCCGATATTAGCGACGAGACTTGCCAGTGAGTGGGTCTTTTGGAAAACCGGAAAGGTAGATACCTTTCTTTTTCCGATGTTGATAAGCGAGATGATCTGGGCAATTGGAGTAGGATGGATAGCAATAATAACAGCGATAATTGTCATTCGTATTGCAAGAAAATCGCGAGCGCGATGATGCGGCTATTGTAGCCCTGGTTTGCTGAAAGGGCCTCTTTCTCGTGGAGATGAAGGATGGGTTGTTTCTCTGCAAGGCGTCACGACTATTCCTTGTTCGGTCGCGCCTGATAGCGTGGCATGTTTTGATAAGCGCTTATTGGTTGAAGGACGCAGGCGTGCGCGAAATCGGTCTCTGCGTCGGAAACAAAAGTTGATGTGGCGCTACCAGAAATTTAGGCTCAGCGCTTTACGGTTCGTCCTTTGCGTGAGACACTCGTGCGGAGTGTATCAAACGGTTTAAGCCAGAACAACATTCTCACTGCATCGAATTTTATTAAAAATCCTCCTTGAGCACAATATTTCCAGCCCTGTCATCCAATTGGACAAAATCTAATGATCCGGTCCCATCGAATAAATAAAACAGGCCTTTTATAATGCCGAAGTCTTCTTTGTAAGGTTCGCGGAATACGATTTCTCCATTAACGCTGATGCTTGCATTTCTGTTTTCAACAGTCAAAGCCACATCCTGCCAGTTGTATATATTAACGCCCAATGCTGACAGGTCATTTTTCTCGCCTGACCGATATACTTCACCGGTCTTGTAACTAGCGTAGCTTTCACAACCTTTATTCCGCAAGCTTATCCAGAAGATGTTCTTCTCCGTGACTACGGTCATTTGCATCCATGGGCAAAGTTTATCTGAGATGCTATCCACTTTCATGCGGGTAAAAAGACTAAAATTGTCGGAAGATATTTTGAAATCCTCGCTGATGGTCACCCTCGTATAAAAAGCGTTTGAGAGATCCAGGTTTCTCTTTTTAAGAAGTTCCGGGTGGAGATGCAGTTGTCCATCCCGAATTAAATCTTCATTCTTGAAATTAATCGGTTCGTTGTCTTTACCGTTGTAATAGATGTTGGCTTCCCAGCCGTCACTTAGGATATGGACCGGCTGCATGGCGATGAGTGAATCGTTTGCAAAGAGTTTAGCGCGATGATAGCCTGGCTCAAAGTAAATGCTTGTAAGCGCTTTTCCCTTAGGATCAATCGCGACGCGATGCTCGCTATTCCACGATTGCTGGAAATAGAAATGGTTGGCGGCTACATTTTTCAGATCATACTTGAAGATAACCGTATTTGGTATGCCCTTCGTTACGGTTTTCTCCGCTGTAAAGTGAATGGGCCCGCTTATTTTTATATCTCCGGGCAACAATAGCAAGGAAGCAATACCGATCACGAGACCAAACCCAATGATTGCCCACAGCCGTCTTGGTCGCGTGGTATGATCGCGCTGTTGAGTCGTTTCGACTGGTTGATTCTTCAATTTGAAATCCTGCCAGTCGTTGTAGTCGAGAGCGGAAGCAAGACCGTTAAGTGTTGCGATTTGGGGCCGCTGTTTGAAATCTCCTTTCCAGAGCCTTTTCAAGGTCGACAGACTGAGGTTTATTCCGGTTTTTTCTTCGATGACCAGGGCCAAGGATTCAAGATCCCGCTGGGTGTACCCGTTTCCATTTCCAAAGGCGAATTTCTTTTCAATCTTTTCCCTGCATAAGGCGATGTATGCATCTTCATCCAACGTCATTTGTAAATATTAGTGGCTTAAAAAGCGTCCAAATCAAGTTTGACCGGATTTTGGACGCATTTTGATCCCGGCTAATGCGTCCACACGCTCTAAAATTGATGAAAAAATTCTAGATCATGAAAACAATCATCTTAAGCCTTTCGCTTCTCCTTTCTACAGCTTCATGGGTAACTGCGCAAAACAGGAATATTGAAATCACCGGTGACAACTCTGTTGCGTTCAACCGTGTCGCAGTGTTCGAAAATGGGATAGTACATTTAAACGCCAACGCTAACGATGGAATACTTTGGATTAACCAGCTTGACTTTGAAAATGGCACGATCGAACTGGACATCAAAGGAAGAAATGCTCCGGGGCAAAGCTTTGTGGGAATTGCATTTCACGGCGTGGACAACAAGATCTTTGATGCCGTCTATTTCCGGCCTTTCAATTTCAAGAATCCTGAAAGAAAAATGCATGCCATTCAATATGTATCCTTGCCGAAGCATGACTGGTCTACGCTGAGACAGGCGTTTCCCGGCAAGTATGAAAATGCAATGCAGCCAGTTCCTGAAAATGTAGAGGAATGGTTCCACGTAAAGATTGAAGTGCTGCATCCACACATTAAAGTCTACGTCAATGGCTCGAATAATCCCGCACTGGAAGTGGAACTTATCAGTGAGACTAAACATGGCAAGGTTGGGTTATGGGTAGGCAACGGCTCGGAAGGATGGTTTCGGAATTTGAAAATAGAACAGAAATAGATTGCAGATTCCCTGGGATGTTTTGGTAGTTCCGCCATCCGGAGAACTTTTACTGGAGGACTGACCCGGCTTGATGTTTTTAGTAGAAACGCCGGGCAACTGCATTGGTAATAGTCCGGTGGCAGAGTGACTGCAGTGTCGTTGCCGGGTTCAGGAAATCGGTGGGCTGTTGCCAGTGATTGTTTTGCAACGTATTTTTAGATTTTCGCGACCGGAAGATGGAGTGGCAGGTGCGTTTTTAGACTACCGAAAGCCAGAATAAGAATACGATTGATAAAATGAGCACGATCTTACGACGGCAAATAGAAAAAATAACGCCGCTTTCAGACGAGGAGTTTGACTATGTACTGACACACTTTACGCCACGAAAATTCAAAAAACACCAGTTCCTCGTGCAGAGTGGGCAGCCGGTTCTTCAGGACTATTTTATTTTGAATGGTTGCCTGAAATCCTATCACACCGACAATGATGGTAAAAGGCACATCATACAGTTTGGGATGCAGGACTGGTGGATAACCGACTATCAGGCGTATTACAATCAGACCATGGCTACCATTGACATCGACTGCATTGAAGATACGGAAGTGCTGTGCCTCTCTTATGGGAATCGTGAAAAGCTTTGCGCCGAGATGCACAAAATTGAGCACTTTTTCAGGAAGAAGACAAATATCCGGAACGTTGCATTGCAGCAGCGCATTCTTTCGCTGATGTGTAACAACGCCAAGGAACGTTACGATAAATTGCTGGAGCAGTATCCCCAGCTCTTTCAGAAAGTACCTAAACATTTGATCGCTTCCTACCTGGGCGTGACCAGAGAAACGCTGAGCCGCTTCAATGCGGCGGCAAAATGATGTGATCTACCTCACAGTCAAGTTGTGCGGTATGTCCTTTTAAGACGGTAGCCTACGGTTGAATTTTGAGCCATCATTTAAAACAAAATTATGGCAACATTTCAAATTCAACAGGCAAGCAGCACCGTCAATTGGACGGGTAAGAAGGTACTGGGGCTTCATACCGGAACGATCAACGTCGCGGGAGGCTCCCTCGAACTTAACGAAGGCTTGATCACCGGTGGTCGGGTGGCCATTGACATGCGATCAATTGTGGTAACTGACATTAATGACCAGAAGACGCACGACGAGTTTTTAGCCCACCTCCGCGACGACGACTTCTTTTCAGTGGATAAATTCAGCACGGCTACGCTTGACATCAGAGGTTCTTCGGAGAAGCATAACAATCAGCTTACTGTCAGTGGTGATCTCACTATCAAGGATATCACCCATCCGGTCAGCTTCAGTGCAAAGGTTGAGGTGTTCACTGATTTTTTTCATTCGATGGGCGAAATTGTAATTGACAGGACGCTGTACAATATCCGGTATGGATCGGGAAAGTTCGTCAAGAACCTGGGTGACAAGCTCATCTATGATGAATTCGTCCTGCAGTTCAAGTTGGTAGGACAGGCACATTAAACTGAAAAGACG
>CBKWFZ010000465.1:0-3994 GCA_966673785.1 uncultured bacterium | reverse complement strand
GAACCGGATCGCAAAAAAGGCCCATGCGTTTACCGTTGGCGTTGTTGGTGATACAGCGAAACTCGCTGTTCTTAAGCAGGAAGGTTTCGATCGCGCCATTGTGCGCAGCGGAAATTTCAAGGCTGACCTGAAGGAGGCGCTTGGTGGCAGGGAGCTGAACTTGGTCCTGGAAACCACCGGAGGCAGGTACTTTCGTCTGAGTTACGATGCGCTTGCACCGATGGGACGAGTCGTCGCGTATGGCTCCGCGCAATTTACGCCCGCAGGCAACAGGCCGAATTATCCGGTGTTGCTTTGGAAATACTTGTTTCGTCCGCGTATTGATCCGCTGTCAATGATCCCGGCCAACAAATCTGTAATGGCGTTCAACCTGATCTGGATTTACGAACATCACGAACTGATGGCCACCTTACTTCATGAAATTGATCAGCTGAATCTGGCGCCGCCTCGGGTTGGACATACCTTTGATTTCGATAAGGCACACGAAGCCCTGACTTTTTTCAAAGGTGGAAAAAGCGTCGGAAAGATCGTGCTGACGCTGTGACAGACCTACTTGTCGTTGTTTTCACTTTCGTTATCCCTGTCGCTGGCAATTGCGCTGTCGGGATTTCGCCCCAGCAAACCTTCGTCATGCATCTTATCGACTACAACCTCGGCAAAATTTTCGCTGAACGATTCGAGACTCCGCGGATCGTACGTTTTTGATTGCGCCGACCATAAGAGTTTTTCCGTCTTTGTATCATAAAGGTTTGTTTCGATAAAGTAAACCTTATCCTGCCTATAGTAACCGGGAGAATTTAGTGTAGGATACCAGTTGTTGTAGTATCCCAGGAACGTTCCGTAGAAACCAAAGCGCGGAACGGGCGCGTATGAGTAGTCTGAATTATAACGCGTCTCTGTTTCTTCATCGATTAACGCCACGGTGAGGATTGCCTGGGCGCCGGTTCCCCGGATCTGTTCAAGCAGCTTTTTCTTGTCGGGATCTTCGTCGCTCGTAAACTTTGGTGGCAGTGCTTCGATCGCTTTGATGGTTTTAAAACCAGCGTCTGTCAAAGCGCTCGCGAGATCGTGCTCCACTTTTTGGCGGACGTGGGTGCGATCGGTCATAGCGGTAACGAAGATTGTTTCGATGTTGCCTGCGGATTCAGCAGGCAGAAAATCCGGATTTCGCCAGGATGCTGTGACTTCTGTTGATGGCTTGCATGCGATAGTGAATGCAGCCGCTAATACGATTAAAATGAATGTTCTCATAACCTGGTCCTTTTTGTCATAAGGACTAAAAAAACATGCCGGAAGCTGCCAGCAAACGTTATCAAAGCAGTTGGTCAATATGGAAATCGGTATCTCAATGGATTTGCATCGATTGTTTGCCAAACAGACAGAGGCGGCGTCGCTGGTCCGGATCGCGGTTTCGCGTCTCAATACCGCGCGGGTGGTTAATGTCTTTGCTTTGCAACGCCATAACGTTATGCCAGGCAGTAGTTCAGGAAAAACTTTTTACCTTGTGTTCCGCTAACCGCTAACAAGTGACCTCACCAAACCCGGCTGACTGGATCAACAAGCATGGAGACTACTTGTTTTCCATCGCCATGCTTCGCGTCGGCAACAGGGAAACAGCGGAGGACTTATTGCAGGAGACTTTCCTGGCTGCGATCCGTGGGATAAATGAATTCCGTGGCGACAGTTCGGAAAGGACCTGGCTTGTGTCAATTCTGAAAAACAAGGTCGCTGATTATTTCCGGAAGAAGGACGTGCTACGCGAAACCGCGTCATACCTTACGGACACCGATTCTGCATTCCATCAGTATTTTTTCGAGGACGATCACGAACATTACGGACACTGGAAGAACGGGCGGGCTCCGCGTCAGTGGGATGTTCAGGTGGATCCCGATGCCATGGACGGCGAACTTGAGCTTGTCCTGCAGAACTGCATACAGACACTGCCCGAAAGATTGCGTTCTGCGTTCACAGCACGGTACATCGACGATGAAAAATCTGAAAATATTTGTAAGGAACTGGGGATAACTCCGTCAAATTACTGGGTGCTGATCCATCGCGCAAAGGTTATCGTACGCGAATGTCTTGGCCGGAACTGGTTTGAGGTAAAGTAGTATGCTGCATAAAGTACTATATGACTGCAAAGAGGCGACGTTGCTGATAGTGAAACGTGAGCACGGAAGGATATCACTCACAGGGCGTCTCAGGCTGTATTATCATCTGCTTCATTGTAGTGTATGTCGCAGTTTTCAAACGCAGTCATCGCTGATAAACCGCCTTGCGCGGAAGGTTACGGCTTCGATCGACAGGGAGCCTCCCCACAAGCTGAGTGATACTGCCGCGGGCAGACTCCAGGAAATCATCACAAGGGGAATTAAGAAAAATATTGGTTGATCTTGTAAGGTTTTCCTGGCCGCGCCGTCTAAAAGTAAAAAGACGATGCGGACTAAGGATGTTTTACTGAGAGCTCTGTTGGTCACGGGTATAGCATTACTCCTGATTGTTGACCCACCGCCGGCATGGGGTCAAGCCTTCTATGCCGTTGACGGTGTCGCGCTCGACGGATATGATGTTGTAGCCTACTTCACCGAAGGTAAGCCTGTGAAAGGAAATACTACATTCGCCATAACGATTGACAGTGTTCAATGGCGCTTTTCGAGCGAGGAACACCTGAAGATGTTTCAAGATAACAAGGAGCGTTATCAACCCCGGTTTGGTGGATGGTGTGCCTATGGGGTCAGTGAAAACCACAAATCACCGACGAGCCCGGATGCCTGGACCATCGTGAATGACAAACTTTATTTGAATTACAATAAGAAAGTAAAGAAGATGTGGCTCACCGATCGTGACGCACGTATCAGGGCCGCTGAGGAATACTGGACCGATCTCGAACATCAGGATTAACCCGTTTAACAATGAAGCCGGTACTTATTACTGTTTTTTCACTAATCTCAATTTTCGGAAACGGCCAAGACGTCAATCATTTGAATCTCGACGACGGGGTTGCGCTCGACGGGTATGATGCCGTTGGTTATTTTACTACGGGCAAGGCGATCAAAGGAAGCAAAAGCCATCGCGTGTCGCTGGATAATGCCGTCTATTATTTCTCATCAGCCGGAAACAAAGCGATCTTTTTGCAAATGCCTGAAAAGTACAAGCCTCAATATGGAGGATGGTGCGCGTATGCCATGGGTGAAGCCGGTGAAAAGGTTGCCGTTGATCCTGAGACCTTCAAAATACTTAATGGGAAGCTGTATCTGTTTTACAACCGCTTTTTTAACAACACGCTCACCAAATGGAATGCCGACGAAAGGAATCTCCTGCCGAAGGCGGATGCGCATTGGAATGACATTATAAAAAATAAAAAGCCTGCCAGATGAAAGCCAAGCTGATCGTATCATGGATGCTCCGGCTGATTGCGGCGATCATATTGCTGCAAACGCTGTATTTTAAATTTACCGCGCACGAGGAGTCGGTGTACATATTCACTACCGTTGGAATGGAGCCATGGGGCCGGATCGGATCCGGTATTGTAGAATTGATAGCCGGTGTTCTGCTACTTCTTCCACGCACTGTGGTTCACGGTGCCGTCGTCGCTGTATCGGTAATGGCGGGAGCAATTGCTTCCCATCTCCTTGTATTGGGTATTGTGGTGCGGGATGATGGCGGTCAGCTCTTCGGCATGGCTTGCATAGTGCTTGTGAGCTGTCTCGTCTTGTTGTACTTGCATCGCGAAGACGTAGTGATGCTCAAGTCTAAATTGCGTTCCAGACTATCGCTATGAAAACGAAATATATACTATTGACTTTCGCGTTTCTTTCAGGTTCGGGAAGTCTCCGCGCTCAAGGCTGCCGCGAGTCGTTCAATAACGGCTGGCAGCGCGTGAAGCTGTACTTCATGTGCGGCCTGCCGGGCGAGCGCGTGGTGGACCTTGACGGCATCATCGACATGGCCGAGGAGATCGCCCGCATCGGCCGCGAGGTGAAGGGGCGTTACG